>JALYIG010000133.1 GCA_030775885.1 Acidobacteriota bacterium
ACTTCGTCGCCAAGGTTGGTTGGATCTCCGTGGACTTGAACCTGCGCTTCCACCGCGTGAGGCATCTCGCTCACGGCATACGCATCTTCCGGCATCTTCGGAGCGCGAGCTTCCAGGTTCATGCGACGGCGCTGCAACTGCGGCACCAGGTCGTCATACGTTCCGGGCAGCTTATATACCGCATACAGTGCGTTAATGATGGGACGCAACTGCTGTTGGTACGCCTTGATCTCCGGCGTCTCCAGTTGCTTCGGATCGCGCACGTAAAACTCCTGCTGCAGCCGTGTGGAATCATCCCCTGCATTCGGGAAATGCGTGCTCTTCAGGATGCCTGCGATTGCGTAGTAGTCCGACGTCGGGATCGGATCGAACTTATGATTGTGGCACCGCGCACAAGCCATCGTCGTACCCAGGAACGCATACCCAAGATTGTCGACAGCATCTTCAATCTGTGCCCTATCGTAAGGGTTCGCGCCAGCCAGGTAACCCGTCGCGATCACTGCCTTCCAATGCTCAGGCTCCGATTTAGCCGGAAGCAGGTCGCCCGCGATCTGCTCCCGAATGAAGCGGTCGTAAGGCTTGTCCTGGTTGAACGCTTCAATCACATAATCGCGATACTTCGCCGCTTGAGGAATGGGGAAATCGCCATCGGTTCCACTGGTATCGGCGTAGCGAACAATATCCAACCACTTGCGTCCCCAGCGCTCGCCGTAGGCTTTGGAAGCCAGCAGGCGATCAACCAGACGCTCATACGCTTGCGGAGACTTGTCTGCCATAAACTCAGACGCCTCCTGCGGGGTCGGAGGCAAACCAGTCAGGTCATAGGTCACGCGGCGGAGCAGGGTGCGCCTGTCCGCATCGCCAACCACGGTCAGCTTCTTCTCTTGCAATTTCGCCCACACGAAGCGATCGATGTCCGTCTCCGCCCACTTCGTGTTGACCACCGGAATAGTTGGCCGGACGGGAGGCTTGAACGCCCAAAATTTCCGCTGCTCAGCCGTAACCGTCATAATTAATTTCGGAGCTACATCCTTGGGCCACGGCATTCCCATCTTGATCCACTGGTCGATCGCTGCCACCTGGTCCGGGTTGAGCGCCTTCCGCGGAGGCATCTGCAGCAGCGGATCCGTATAGTGAACCGCGCGAACCAGCATGCTCAATTCCGGATGCCCGGCGACAACCACCGCACCGTCCTTGCCACCCTGGAGCATACCCTCTCGTGAATCTAGCCGAAGACCTCCCTTGGCCGCGGTGCCGTGGCACATGTAGCAGTTCTGCACCAGCACCGGCCGAACCTGGGTTTCGAAGTAGTCATTCTGCTCTGCCACGCGCTCGGGCGTCATTGGGCCGCCGCTCACGGCGACTAACTCGGCTACAGGCCTGCTGATGGTGGGAGCAGAAGCACTGGTTAGGCTTCCCTGGGTCGGCTCGGAAGCAACTACCGAGGGCGTCGAATCAGTGCCTGGAACTGGGATCGGAGCCTCGCTCTCCTTTATCCACTTCTCAATGATGGCGACGTCCGACTCCGTAAGCTGCTCCTTCGGCGGCATCTGCAGCGACGAGTCCTGGTAGTGAATTGCCGTGACAATCATGCTCGAGGATGGATTGCCAAGCTTTACTACCTGGCCGTCTTCCCCGCCCTTCATCAGCGTTGCAAAGGAATCCAGCCTGAGTCCGCCCGCATGGCCGCCGTTGACGTGACACCCACTGCACTTGCGCTCCACGAGCGGCTTCACATTCTGCTCATAGGAAGTTGCTGCCGGAGACGTCGGTTCCTGGGCCGGCATTGCGGACGTCGCTCCACCCACCGTCGCCGCACACATCCAACCTGCGGCTGCAATTTTCCTGATCCACAATGCCGGCATGCTACCCCTCACTCGAAGTATTGAAGTTGCTGGGCGATATCCATCGTCTTCAAACGCCAGACTTCACATGTACAGTTCAGCGTTGCTACCAATCGATGACTGGAGTGCTTTCTACTTTGGCTTGCAGGTGTGCAGCGACGTTCCCGTAACGTACAGGTATATAAAGGACGGCGAACCACCTCTCTAGAGGAAATGTTCGCCATCTTGCACTACATAGAAAAAAGAAAGTCGTTAAGGTGCGCCTAGTCTCATAGCAACACACCACACATTGGAAGTCCAATCGATTTTTTTGATCAGACCGCTGTGAAACCCCCTGCGAACAGCGGAGAAGTCGCGGTTCAACTTCCTAATGATTTCAATGTCAATGCCCCTTTGCCTCGAAGCTTGTAAAGCGGTGTTCCAGTTCCATCTCCTGTTCTGCCTTGTCGCTTCCCTTCAAAAACGCCGCACACGATGCCGACGATGATACGGTGCACGCCGATGTAATTTTCGTGAAGTCGTCCTGGCGCGCCCACAAATCGGCCCCCGCCAGAAAGCTGTGCTCGATCGACGTACGCGCGCTGCGCTTAAGATCCAGGTATCCCAACCCGCAATCCTCGACTGCCCGCTGATATTCATGGGTCAAATCAATACGTGAAACGCCTTCATCGTCCGTGGAAAAGCTGATGGGCACGTGCGCAGCAAGGTAGAGCGGAAGCGGATGCTGGTTGCCTTTGACACCCAAAATTCCGTCATTGCTGGTCAGGTTGATCTCGACCATGATGTGCTTGGCCGCCATCTCCTGCAGCAACTGGTGCGGATTGTCCTCGTACATTACGTCGACTCCATGGCCGATCCGCTCCGCATGCGCGATCTCCACAGCCTCGCGGATGTGGAACTTCAACCCATCCGGCGGCACCATCCCAAACGCCAATTCCCCCGCGTGAAGGCTCAAGTGCACCTTCGGATACACCGCGTGCAGGTATTGGAACATCAACATCTGCCGGTGATATTCACTCATCGACAGAACACCATCCTCAGGTTGCGCAATGTTCACGCCCACGACGCGAGGGTCGGTGCCGGCCATCTCGAAGTCAAACAGCATTTGCGCAAACGCCTTTTCCGGCGGAGCCTCGCGACCCACTGTGTACAAGTAGCGCACCACCACACCACAAGCCGGCGTAGCAGCCGCCGTTCCACAGTGCTCCCGCTGCCTGCGAGTCTGCTCCATCTCGTCAAGATCAGCCCGCGACAACGCGAGATCCTTACGCAATCCCTTGGCCAGCAGCGCTTCGCGCATCGCGCCCATGTCGGTATTCCATGGCGTAACGGTCGCTGCTGCTGTTGTATTTGGAGTTACCGTGCCAGCCATCATCTCCAGGTACTGCACGTTCTGCGCAGCCGCCCGAGTCACTACTTCGTCCAGCCACTCGCCCTGATGCCTTCGACCCGTTCCCACGCGCAACCCACTAGTGAAGAACTGATCGTGCCCACTCTTGCCAGCAAACGGAACAAACGCGCGCATCGACCAGGCGTCAATCATCGCGTCGCGCAGTCTGTTATTCAGCACCAGCCCGCTAGCCGGAATCAGCCCCTCAGCGCAAATCGCTACGGCAGGCACTGACTTTGTCACACCTTGATTCAATGAAAGGCTGTGCACTACCGGGTCTACGCAGAGCTGATCTTCCGCCGCGTCCGCAAGAATTGTTTCTGCATATACCGCGCCCCCAAGGTGAAAGTGCAGTTCCCCACCCTTCGGCATCGTCGCCAGGAACGCACGCAGTTCTAACGGGTTCTTCGCCGCGCGTGCCAGCGCTGCTGCGGTGCTCTGCTCATTCGCAGTTCTTACTCGGTTTTGCGCAGACAACCGTGCCGCGCCCGCAAACAGGGCCGTTACGGTCGCCGCGCATACGCTCCAACGATGCAGCTTAGACAAAGCCGAATCTCCTCAGGTCCTGATGAAAAGAAACTTACGACCTGTGCCTGTCCCAGCGTCCGCCGCTACGTCGACTTCGGCGTGTAGGGAAAGATCGCGCGATACCGTTCTTCCTGCAGCTTGAAGCAGTCGCAGTGATGTTGAAAACCTTTGAGCGACGCCACCGCATCGAGCAGTGTCATGCGCATGGAAACAGCGCTTTTCTGAAAGTCCATCTCGGACATCATCGGAACATCCAGCGGCCGTTCACCTTCTGCGTAGTTCATCAGGTGCATCACCGTCGCGAAGTGGATGCCCGCTTGCTTAGCGTAAATAATGTAGGTTCCATCCAGCGTACACGTCACGTCGACTCCCATACCGCGCAGCATCCGTACCTCAGCCGGAGTCTCCCAGCGGTCGGTATGCGTTTGCGACATCGTGCCACCGTAGTGCACCTTCGAAAAGTGATGGGCCTGCGCCTGGTCAAAAAGCAACAACCGCAAGTCGGGACACAGCACCGGATTCATGCGTGTTCCCCAACGCTTCCAATCGGTGTCGGGCTTGCCTTTGAAGAAGTACGGCAGAATCGATTGCGGGTGATTCGGCTTGAAGTCGATGAAGTCATCGATCACCACCGCATCCGTCATCGCTGCGTAGTCCGGATTTACGCATCCGATCAGATTTCCATGCAGCACATTGCGTACGCCCAGTGTCATCAGCGTCACCCATATCTGCACGGAACGCTGCCCCGGAAACGTCTCTTCGTCCGTAGAAGCAATCCCCCCTGAGCCGGCGTCGCCATAGCGCGGGATGTAATAGAACGGCACGTCCTTGTAGCGTAGCTTGCGGATCACAGGGCTTGTGCCAATCGGCGTATCGATCGTAAAGGTAGCTTCGAGCTTCGCCATAGACTCAAGATCCATCCACTTGCGATCCCGATTAATGATGGCAACTTCGACCAGTTCCTTGTCCGGCAGACCGGCCGCCGGCTTCGTAGCCGCACTCGCGCTGGCTGCCTTCTCTTGCGGGATCGCCGCCCGCAATAAGGGTGTCCCAGCGGCGAGGAACGCTGTGCCTGAGAGACCGAGGGAAAGGGCCTTGCGACGGCTGAGCTTAGTGACGGACGATTGTTTCGACATAGTCTGAATCCCCAGGGTTAGTGCGGTGAAGCGTAGTGTGCTGCCGCTCATTTCAAACCTGGCTGGCGATGCAACGGGAAACAAGAATGCACGAAAACTTCCGCCCCATCCGAATGGGGCCCCGACACTGTCGGGGCCCAAATCCGAAAATAGCAAACCAAGGCCACATATACGTTCTAGAAGAACAGCTTCGCAGCGAACTGCAGTTGCCGCGGCCCAAACAGGCTTCCGCTGGTGGAGTTGATCGTGCCGAACGGCGTGGTCGTTGTCAGCGTGGCGGAGCTAGTACCGGTGTTGTTGCTCTGGTACGGAATGATGCAGCTATTGGCATGCAGTGACGTGGGGCACGCCAGTCCCGCGTTGGTTGTAGCAGTGGAGGGATTTACGAAGCTGTAAGCCAGTGTTGCCACCCCAAGGCCATTACGGTGGTTCGCCAGATTGAAGGCCTCAGCGAGAATCTGTATTCGCATACCATGCTCGATGTTGAAGTCGCGTGAGATGCGGACATCCATGTTGTGAACACCAGGCCCCTTGAAGCCATTGCGCTTGTCGGCAGGATTACGTCCAAACGAACTGCCGGGGGCGTTCGACGTGTTGTCGCCGCCACCAGTAGCACCTCCATCACGAGGAGCGAGTGCTGGGTTACCGCATGCGGAGCAGGCAGACGGGTTGTTGGACATAAATGCGGTGATCGGGAAGCCATCCTGTGCGGTGAGACTGCCGGCCAGCGTCCATCCCGTCAACGCAGTGCGCACAAGAAACATCCCGCTGTCCACCTTCGAGTTGTACACCAGGCTGCCAACGAAGCGAGTGCGCATATCGATGTCGGAGTTGGACGTTTCACGGCTCATATTGATACCTGAGTTGGCCGGATAGGCGTTGCGGCGGTTGTACGGATCGAGGATGATGTCGGTACCGTAGAACGTACCGCCTGAGCCGGCGATTTGACCGCCGTCCAGAGTATGCGCCCAAGTGAAGTTGGCAAGCGCCGAGAAGCCATACTTAAGTCGCTGGTTTACTGTCCCTGAAAGCGCGTGGTACCAGGTATTCAAGCTCGACGTAATGACAGAGATATTTCCGTCATTTGGCGAAGGCAGCGGAGTTCCCGTTCCAACGCCGGCCGTGGAGCTTGCCGAAGGATAGTACGGTACGGTGACCTGCTTGATCGTAGCGCCCGAGGCGTTCGTCACATCATAGGTCCGGGTCAGTCCAGTCCATGGCGTTACGTTGCGATCCGGAGCATACGGCAGACGCATACCGCGAGTTCCGGTATAGGCCAGCGTAAACGAAGTAGACGAAGTGACTTGCTGTTCGATAGCGAGATCGAACGAATGTGTATAGGGGTTGGTAAAGTGCGGGTCCATACCGTGGAAGCTGATCGCTGCGCATGTTGTGGAGTTTGCCACACACGTCGGCAGGCCAATTGCCGACGGTGCCACAGCTCCAGCGAAGGGCGCGGCGAGAGCCGGCCCCGGTGGAACGAAGAGGACCTTGGTGTTGGTCGGTGCTCCGTTCTGTCCGGCCGCGAGGTTGTACTGCCCCTGGTACTTACCATTTTCTACGCGGACGTTGTAGTAGGTACTGAGAGGAACGTTTCCGAAAAACAGACCGTATCCGCCCCGGACCACGGTCCCCGGAAACGGGTTATAAGCAAAGCCAATTCGGGGCGCAAGCATGTGGTGGTTGATAGGAATGCTCGTCGTGTACGCCGTACCCAGCGGACTTATCTGTGTATTGGGGCTGTTCAGGAACGGAACTGTCGGCTGCGGAATGAGCTGCAGGTCATAACGAATGCCCACGCTCACCGTCAGTTTCGGCAGAGCCTTCCACGAATCTTCAGCGAAGTAGGCGCTGTTCTTGCTCCAAAAATCGTCCTTGCCAACCCCCGTAATCGGGTCGATGGTCTGCGAGAACGAGGAGTAGTGGGCTCCGCCGTTGACGCCGAAGACATCTTGCACGTAGTTGCCGAAGTTGCTGTAGACGTACACGCCATCGCCTTGGAAG
>JALYIG010000134.1 GCA_030775885.1 Acidobacteriota bacterium
GCCTAGAGCTCAATGGGCGCATTGGATTGTTGGCAACAGTTGACACGCAGGGTGAGAGAAATCCTTCTGTACTAAGCTGACTTATTCCTCAGCGGCTTTGCACTACGCGCTCACCGGCTCCGTAGGTATAGCCGTTTTTCTCTAAGCAGTCACGAAGTGAAAAGACACCGGAACTAGAGCCTTCTTGTACAGGTGACCCTCCAGGCTCCCGTTTGTGCTCAATGACTAGATTTACATGAGGCCAACAACTTTCGATCTTTTCGGTTCAGATGTGTATCAAATAGATGGTATGGCTAAGAAGACTGACAATTCGAAGATGGGTCGTCCCCGCGGGTTCGACACCACGGCTGCCCTAGACGCAGCGATGCGTGTGTTTTGGGAAAAGGGATACGAAGGGGCCACGCTCACCGATCTGACAGATGCCATGCGGATCAACCGCTCCAGTATGTGGGCCGCTTTCGGCAACAAGGAAGATCTCTTCAAGAAGGCATTTGAGCGCTATCTCGGCACGTATCAGGGATACATACGCGAAGCCCTTGCGAAGCCCACGATTCGGGAAGTAATCGAATCGTCGCTCCGGGGCACCGTGGATTTCCTGGCGACTCCCGGCAATCCGAAAGGTTGCCTCTCAGTACACGGAGCGTTGGCGGTCGGAGACGAGGCAGATCCCATCAAGCAATGGTTGATTCAGCTCAGAAAGAATGGGCTATCGCTCGCAAGAAAGCGATTTGAGCAGGCTAAAAAGTCTGGAGACCTTGGCGAAGATGTGGACCCGGCAGCATTGACTCGATATGTTGCTGCGCTCATCCAGGGACTTGGAGTGCAGCACGCGAGCGGAGCGACTAGACCAGAATTGATGAGAGTTGTTGATGTCGCCCTACGCTACATGGGCTATCTGGACGAAGGACAACACAGCAATCACAAAGAAAATCAGGCTCGCTGACGTCAGCGAGCCTGATTTTCTTTAGACCAACCGAGCGATTCAGAAGCTGAAGCCGCCGTCAACATGGAAGTTTTGCCCGGTGATCCAGGTGGCACGCGGCGAAAGCAGGAAGACTGAAGCTTCTGCAATATCCGAGGGCAATCCGAGCCGACCGAGCGGCACCATAGCAACGGCAGCCTCGGGCGGTGCGCCCATTGCCGCCATGATCTCATTGCGGATTTTGTCGCCGCCCGGTGTCTCAACGCCTCCGGGCGTGACGATGTTCACACGAATCTTGTGTGCAGCACCCAGCTCCTTCGCAAGTGCCTTCGTGTAGTAGTTCATCCCGGCTTTGCTTGCGCCGTAATGAACGAGTGGGCCGTTGCCCGGCAGATCGCTCCCAGACGAGATGTTGAGGATGGAGCCTTGTGTTGACTGCTTCAGCACAGGCAACGCCGCGTTGGTCACGCGGACAACGGACAGTAGATTCGACGCAATCGTCTCCTGCCAAACGGCATCCGAGATGGCCTCGGAGTTCGGCAAAACGAGTTCTGCGGCTGCGGCATTGTTGACGAGAATGTCGAGTCCGCCAAGCGCCTTGATGGACTCGTCAACGAGCTTCTTGCAGCCTTCAAGGGTCAGAATGTCACCCTTGATGAAGGTTGCGCCTGCCGGTGTTTGTTCATGACGATTACGCGCGACGACTACGACCGAAGCGCCTCCGTCGAGAAGACGTTGAGCGATGGCGGCACCGATACCTCGGGAACCTCCAGTGACGAGAGCGCGGCGACCCGCGAACTCCTTGGATAGGTCAATAACTGATTGCGACATGTTTTCTGCTTCTCCTTTGTTATCGAATGCGCCATGAAAGGTGCATAATATGAACCTAGCGATTCAGATGTCAACGAGCGTCAATGGATGCAAAGATTTGTGCTGGCAATGGGGATACAAACCTTGAATAACGGGTCAATTTCCGGGCTTTGTTTGGCGAGTTCCGCCCCCGAAGATCAAGATTTTTGCATCTACGGTCGTCGCATCTACATCTGAACTAAAAGATTCAGAAATGCGGCCATGTACCAAAAGGAGAGTTGGAAGTATGGGGAAGATTCTAGTAACGGGAGCAAGTGGCGACATTGGAAGAAAGACACTTCTGCATTTGCTGAAGCTCAAGCCTGCCGATCACTTGATTGGGCTTGCGCGAGATCCATCGAAGGCGGCGGATTTGGCTGCCAAAGGTATTGAGATACGGCAGGGCGATTACTATGACCGCGATTCGCTTTCACGGGCTTTCCAAGGTGTTGAGAAGCTAATGCTGACTTCGACCCACGCCTTCACCGATCGCAAGACGGCTCATGCGAACGTGATCGATGTGGCGGCCGAGACCGGCGTGCGACACCTCGTCTACATGCCGATCTATCACAAGGCCGGTTCGACCTTCACCATGAAGGAAATTACCGAGGAAGACATCTTCTCGATCGATAAGCTGCGGTCATCGGGTATGGCCTATACGCTCGTACAGCACCCGCCGTTCATGGAGCCTGCCATTGTGTATGTCGGGCCGAACGCCGTGGAGACGGGTGTTCGGGTGCCGGCAGGCAACGGCAAGTTCACAACGGCGACCCGTGACGATCTGGCGGCGGCCCATGCGACGGTCCTGGCCGAGCCCGGGCACGAAGGCAAAACCTACTATCTATCGGGCGCACCGGCGATCTCGTGGGCCGACATTGCCCGGATTCTTTCGGATATCCACGGCAAAGATGTGCCTTACATCACGATCTCGGATGAGGAATACATCAAGTCAATGGCAGCACTCGGCTTTCCCGATTTCGTTGGCCCGTTCATCTTGAAGTGGGTTCAGGGCATGAACCAGGGTGAGTGGGAAGAGGTAAATGGCAATCTCGAAACGCTCATCGGCCACAAGCCCACGACTCCCGCCGAGTATTTACGTTCGGTCGCGGATGCGGCTAAAACCCAAAGGAGTGCGTCATGAAGATCGGCTTTATCGGCGCAGGCGTCGTTGCCCAGACTATTTCCAAACACGTACTTGCCGTGGGTCATCGGGTGTTGTTGAGCAACACCCGAGGTCCTGAGTCACTGGCCCCACTTGTGAAGGAACTTGGACCTGGCGCAGAAGCTGGAACACCGCAGCAGGCTACAGAACAGGACATTGTCGTCCTGGCCGCAAACTGGCCGAATGTGCAAAAGGCCCTGTTCTCGATCCCCGACTGGAAAGGGCGCATCCTTGTCGACACGACCAATCGGCTAGCTAGCTTCACGCCGCTTACCTTGGGTGACGTTTCGGGACGCACCTCCAGCGAAATCGTTGCGGACCTTGCACCAGGCGCGAGGGTCGTGAAGGCGTTCAATTCCGTCCCGATGGCTTGGATTTCTGATTTTTCTTCCTCCAAGCCTCGCACTGTTCTCTTTATCTCCGGCGATGATGCGGACGCCAAGAAGCCGGTACACAACCTCATTGAGGAAATAGGTTTTGAGTCGGTCGATCTTGGTTCTTTGGCCGTTGGCGGACGGCTTCAGCAGCTCGGGGGGCCGCTGGCGGGCATCCGGCTCACATTCCTCGAAAGGTTCTCGCTATGAAAGCTCTGGTATACGAGAGAGCGCACAGCCTCGAAGATTTCGCTATCAAGTTGGCGGAGATTTCGGAGCCGATCCTTCGTGAATTGGATGTGCTCGTTGACGTTCATGCAGTCGGGATCAACCCAGGCGAAACTTTCATCCGCAGGACACGCAGCGCAGAGCCAGGCGGTCGTGTCCTGATCGGGTGGGAATTTGCAGGTGTGATTGCCGAGACCGGCTCCGGTGTTCGCGGGTTCAAAACTGGCGATAGAGTTTTCGGCACTGGCGATATGACGCGAGATGGTGCCTGGGCCGAACGTGTGGCGGTGGATCACCGAATTCTCGCAAGGATTCCCGAAAGCCTCACGTTCGTTGACGCTGCCTCCCTTCCGATTGGCGCGCTCACTGCTTGGGAGGCCATGTTCCGCGAGCAGAACGATCTGCCAATCGGGGTCGAACGAGTGCTCATCGTCGGAGGCGCGGGCGGAGTAGGCTCCATCGCTACACAACTGCTGAAAGCGGAGACAAGCGCCTTGGTCATCAGCACTGCGTCACGGCCCGAATCCCGTGAGTGGTGCCATGAGATGGGCGCTGATTTCGTGATTGACCACAGCAAGGACATCCAGGAACAACTGTCAGCAGAACACATTGAGCAAGTTGACATGATTCTTTCGACTGCAAAGACTGCTGACAATCTCCCGTGGATAGCGAAGTTGCTTCGCCCCTTTGGACATCTCTCAGTCATTGACATGTCTCCATCACTCAACGCGAACGCTCTTATGTTGAAGTCCGCATCGCTGCATATGGAGATGGTCTTCAGCAAGGTGCTCCACGGCTACGACGTTGAGAGCCAGGGACGTACTCTCGAAGCGGTTGCTGCGCTTGTCGCTGAAGGACGAATCCGACCGATTGTGACGACCCAGCTCACAGGGCTTACTCCCGAAACGATGAGAGCCGCCCACGATCTCCTTGAATCGGGACGAACCGTTGGCAAGGTTGTTATCGCAAAGGATTTGAACTGAACCCACAATCCCGCGCGCGACCACCGGCGTAACGCTCATAAACGCGTTTGACCTTGCCGATCTTCTTTCTCGATAAGCGATATCGCCTAGGCGGTATCGCCAAGAGAGCTCGCCGTTTCGGAGGGCTCTCTTTTCTACCCTTCTTCCCGCCCTTGAATGTGCCTGCATCGATGCCGCCGGGCCAGCCTTACTCACCCGACGAGCTTGAGCGTGTCAGATTACTATATTTGACATACTAATTTCAAAATACTATTGTGAAGCATAATGAAGAAGAAACCTGAATACCGCGACCTTTTCCCCGGTGCCCTCGAACTGATGATCCTCAAAAGCCTGAGTTGGAGGCCGATGCACGGTTATGCGCTCGCACAGCGGTTGACGGATATTTCGGAGGACTATCTCCAGATCGAAGAAGGGTCCTTGTATCCCGCCTTGCAGCGAATGTTGAAGGCCGGTTGGCTGGAAACTGAGATGGGTCTCTCAGCCAGGAACCGTCCGGTACGGATATTCAAAGTGACCGAAGCAGGCAAGAAACACCTGGAACAGGAGCTTGCGAGTGTCGAAAAGATGTTCGCCGGGGTTACCCGTGTACTCGCTTTGGCCGCACAGTAGGAGGCTGCATGAGTTGGCTCGGACAGTTGTTTTCCCGCCGTCGTCGCTATGACGAGCTTTCAGAATCAATCCGCGAGCACCTCGACGAAAAAACCGAGGACATGATCGATCGCGGCATGACGCGAGAGCAGGCAGAACGCAAGGCCCGCCGCGAATTTGGGAATGTGACTCGGATTGAAGAGCGCAGCCGTGAAGTCTGGCAGTGGCCCACGCTGGAATCCATTCTGTCAGACCTTAAATATGCAATTCGGCAGATGCGAAAAGCGCCCGGGTTTAGCACTGTTGTGGTCATCATTCTAGCGCTTGGCATCGGGGCCAACTCAACTGTGTTCAGCATCGTGGATGCAGTGATGCTGCGTCCTCTGCCTTTTGCTCAGCCACAGAGGCTCGTCGAGGTGAAGGCTAGCGAGGAACAACACTTCGAATCCAGCGACGTGTCTTATCCGGATTTTTTCGATTGGCGGGCGCAGGCACGCAGTTTTGAGCACCTGCTCTCTTATCACGACACATCAGATACCCTCACCGGCGTAAATCGCCCTCTACGTCTGGATGGTGAAGTTGTTTCGTGGGAGATGGTGCCCACTCTCGGTATTGCCCCTGAACTAGGACGTGGATTCTCTGCCGAGGACGAAAAACGAGGCTCTCGGGTAATACTGATCAGTCACAACTTCTGGAGGACGCAGTTTGCCGGAGACCGATCTGTGCTTGGCCGCAGCATCAGCCTTGGTGGGAATCTCTACACAATCATTGGAGTAATGCCTGCGGCATTTCGCTTTCCCGTCACCCAGCCAAACAACAGTTTCTGGACGACGCTTGCGGTTGACGGCGATGCTACTGACATCCGTCCATTGACGGTCAACAGGAGCGTGCATTTCTTGACCGTGATCGGAAGGTTGAAACCTGGGGTAACGATCACGCAAGCCGATCAAGAGATGAAGGTGTTAGCCGCCAGCCTCGCAAAACAATACCCCGACACAAATACTCGTCATAACTCCGCCTGGGTACAAAGCGAATTGGCCTCGGTACTAGGTGACACAAGCACGCTGCTCCTGGTGGTGTTAGGCGCCGTGACGCTCGTGCTACTCAT
>JALYIG010000135.1 GCA_030775885.1 Acidobacteriota bacterium
CTGCGTGTAGCCCTGCGTCTCCAGCCAGTCCATGCAGCTGCGGATGTCGGCAACCGCCTGACGGCACGCGCTGATCGTCCGCCCGACGTTCGCGCTCATCGCGTAGTCGGAGCGCTCAATCTCCGCCGGCCGGCGAATGTCATGATACGGCTTCGACAGCCGCAGAGCGGACACGCCCAACCAGTTCGCAATGCTGCACAGCGCGTTGTGGCTGATCGCGTCCGCATTCCACTGCGGCATTACGATCAGCGCCTGCCTGGGCTGGCCCGGCTTCTGCTTTTCCGGCGCAGCCGGATACCAGCGCGCATTGACGGAGTCGTTCTCCGCATAGCGCGTTCGCACCGGCGAAGTGAAGCGCAGGAATTGCGCCGTCGCCAATTCGCCCGCAGCAGCCTGGCGCTTCATCTCCGCGTCCTGCGCGAGCGTCTCCGGCCGAACGTTGGTAGGGAACAGCGCGGGATGCCGCTCTTCCAGCCGAAAATCAGTTGGAGTTACATATCCAAAAAAATCATCCGAGCGCCGTGCAATGTCTTCGTTCAGCGCAATCATGCGGTCGATGTCGGCGGGCTCTGCAACGCCCTCCGGCTCTGTGAGAGCAAGCACGGCGGTAGCAGCCGAAGCGCCCGCCTCCTGCAAAGAACCCGTCCTGATTGTGAGCACGGGCTGACCCGTACCATACAACTCTTGGACGGGGTCGGGCTTCAGCCCCTGAGGTACCTTTTCAGACGCTGCCACTCCACTGCCGAAGTCTTGCAGCCACTCGAATCCCCACTCCAGCGGCCGCACGATCCGATTTGTATCCCGCGTCGTGAGTGCTGTCTCCCACCGCGTCATCCACTTGCCGTACCAGCCCAAACCCATGGGCTTAGTTTATCAACCGTTTGCGACGTGCTTCACCGCGTTACGAGACTTTCCGCTCGGCCCAGGCTGCCCACCAGTGCTTTGCGGACTCCTGCGCGGTCTGCCTTCGCAGATCGGCGCCGGGGTTCGCGGGAACGGCCTGTATGCCGCGAGGGAGGTCAGGGTAGGCGCTTGCATTTTCCTCGCTGGGAGTCCAGCGCGCCTCGAACTGGCTGTCGATGGACACCACGGCGGGCACAACGGCCATGGGACTGGTCTCCTCGTGCGCTTCGCGGTTGGCCTGCATGACCGACTCGGGAATCGTCTCGGAGGACGCGAAGAAGCTAAAGTCGCGGGGGAAGTAGAGGGCTGTGTGGCCGCTCGAGCAGCGGATTCTTCCCGGTCGTGCGTGAGCGGTTCCGAATTCAAACTGGTGGTGAGCAGGTGATCCGAAGGCTATCGGTTCGCAACAATCGTGGCACAGAACGCCCCAGTAGATGTATTGCTTTGGCATAAAACTCCCTTGCCGCAGAAATGCCGGCTAATGGCCCAGACGCACATTTCTAGTTTGCATGTGGAATTCCAAAGCCTAAGGTATTGAAAAAGCTAGGTTAAGAGCCGAACTCCGATATCGAAGGCGGGTGCAGATAGGAATCTTTGACGTAGGAGGAAGTAAGGATTACGCAATGGATTGACGACGGAAGAGATGCCTGCATGGCCCAAAGAAAAAACCGGAAGCGCACAGGCTACAACATTCCAACAAGGATTCTGCGATGGATGTCGTTCGAGGTGGCATCTGCAACGCTCACTTCTTGAATTGGGGCGAAATTTCGACGAAAGTCTTATTCCTGCGGCCCGCTGCCTCGTTTACTTTCCGGAGTCCAACGCGTTCCCAACCAATGGTCCGATCGCGGCTCCACCAGGGGATTGGCCGCACTGTGCGCATCCCGATTCGCATGCATCACCGAGTCAGGGATCGCCTCTGCCGAAGAGAAGAACTCGAAGTCGCGTGGAAAGTAAATGTAGATGTGCCCATTCCCGCAGCGGATTGCTCCAGGCTTCGCGTAAGAACTTTCTACCTTGAACCGTTTATGGCCCGGTGCGCCAAATGCAACCGGCTTAGAACAGCCACGACAGATCACTCCCCAATAAGTCAATTCGTTTTTCATACAGGATCACTCTTCGTTGCCGGCGAAATCCGGCCAAGAACTCTGGATGCGAAAGCCGCTCAGCTCTTTCGTCAGACGTGAAACAGCGCGTTCAGAGGACGTATTTGCTGCCCGTCCCTGAACGCGCTTTTGTGAAGATGGCCCGACTGCTCAACTTAAGATGGCCCAACTACTGGTTGTGAATATGGCCCGCTTCCGCCTGTGATGTTGCACTCTGAAGGCCAAATCCCAAGCTGTTGACTCTGTTCGCCTAGCGGCTCTCATGGCCCTTGGAGCCTTTGAACATCGGAACCAATCGCTCAAAAAAACGGCAAAGACTACCGAACACCCGCCGGTAATCTCTGTGTGCAATTGTGCTCATCAGAGGCCCAAAAAAACTGACGGTTTCGTCACCCGCCAAGCCGCAGCCGGAGCCCGCTTCCCAGTGATATGCTCGACCCCACGGCCCCGTCCCCTCTCAATCCAACTTTGGAGTTCTGCATGTCTCGTTTTGCGGCCCTGATCCTCTCTGGTCTGATCCTCGCAACCGCCTCCGCCCGCTGTTCCGCGGCCGACCGCATTCTCTTCGCGCATCTGACTCCCAGCGAGGCTGTCCTCTACATCGCGAACGCCGACGGCACTGCCGAGCACGCCCTCACTCAGCCTGGCACGCTCGACTACGATCCCGCCTGGTCCGCCAAAGGCGACTGGATCGCCTTCACCTCCGAGCGCGCCGGATCAGCCGACATCTTCCGCGTGCACCCCGATGGCACCGCCGTCGAGCACCTCACCGACTCGCCCGCCTTCGACGACCAGGCCGCCTTCTCGCCCGACGGCACGCACATCGTCTTCGTGTCCACTCGCGCCGAAGGCTTCGCCAACCTCTGGACGCTCGACGTCGCCACGCACAAGGCCACGCCGCTCACCACCGGCCATGGCGGCGACTTCCGCCCCTCATGGTCGCCCGACGGCCAATGGATCGCCTTCTCCTCCGACCGCGGTAGCGATCTGCCCGACGCCAAAGGCCGCTGGGAGATCCTCCACCAGGCCGACATCTACATCGTTCATCCCGACGGCAACGGCCTGCGCCGCCTCTCCGATCACGGCAACTTCTGCGGCGGCACATCGTGGTCCGCAGACAGCAAATCCCTTGTCGCCTACTGCATGACCGCGCAGCAGACCTGGGACTTCCGCGTCGGCTCCATCGAAGGCGACGACCAGCTGGCCCAGTTCGACATCGCAACCAGCGCCCGCACATCGGTTGCCGCTCCCCCCGGCGTCAAGCTCTCGCCCATGGTGCTGCCCGGCGGAGTCGTCGGCTATCGCCGCACCAGCTCAACATCAGCCGGAATCTATTACTCCGACGGCAAGACTGGCCCCAGCGGCCCCGACATAAGGACCGCCACCTGGTCGCCCGACGGGAAGCAGATCGTCTACGCCCGCTTCAAAACCAACCACCCCACCGAGCCGCGAGCCCTCTACAGTGCGCACCCTGACTTCGCACTGTATGGGACCGCCTTCCTGCCCGCAGTCTCAGCGGATGGGCGGCGCTTCCTGACTACGAAGATCAATCCCGACAACTCGTGCTCCCTCTTTGTCATCGACGACGGCCAGCCGGCCCGCGCCCTCTACACCACCAAGGATTTCCACACGCAGCTTCTGCTCGCGCCGCAGTGGTCGCCAGACGGAAAGCAGATCGTCATCGGTATCGGCGCCTTCACCGCCTTCCTCGACTTCGACGCTGGAAACAAGAAGCCCATGACGCCTGACAACGGCGGCGCGCAGACCGCCATCCTCAACGCCGACGGCACCAACTTCCACCTCGTCACCTCCGGCGCCAACAACAACGCCTTCGCCAGCTTCGGCCCCGATGGCAAACACATCCTCTACCGGACCTCCGGCACCGACGGTGAAGGATTGCGCGCGATGAACCTCGACGACCACACCATCACCAAGATCACCGACTACTATGACAACTTCCCCATCTGGTCGCCGAAGGGGGATATCGTCGCCTTCATCCGCCGCACCGGCACCAACTTCAACATCTTCACCATTCACCCCGACGGCACCGGCCTCAAACAGCTCACGAACACTCGCGGCAACGAGGCCCACCTCGCCTGGTCGCCCGACGGCACCCGCCTGCTCTTCACCAGCAGCCGCATGGGCTTCAAGGACGAAGCGCTGCTCACCAACAACCCACAGCCCTACGGCGAAATCTTCGTGATGAACGCCGACGGCACCCACGTCCAGCAACTTACCGACAACCAATGGGAAGACGGCGGCCCCGCGTGGCAACCGGCAGCGCCCACGCTCGCCGCGGCCCAGTAAGGATTCTGACGCTTTTCTGTTGTCATTCTGACCGCAGGCGAAGACTCCCGTATTTTCCCCCGTGTCGCGGCAAAACGGGTTCGGGTAGTTGGATAGCGCTGCGGTCGCGGGACAAAATGCGGTGATTCTTCGCTTCGCTCTAGAATGACAAGCAAGAGAGGGGATCCCATGCCTGCAAGCCGCCGCACCTTCCTTCGCACATCCGCGGCCTCGCTGATGCTGCCCGGCCTCACCCCAACCCACGCCTTCGCCGCCGCGTCCGTGCTGCCCAATGTCTTCGGTCCGCGACCCGGCTACACGCCGCAGATCGGCATCTTCATCTCGCAACTTACTTGGATGCGCTCTGCCGTCGTCGGCCCCGTGCGCGGCCTCAATCAGGAGCAGCTCGACTGGCTCTTTGACAAGGATGCCAACTCCATCGGCGCGCTCTTGCTCCATCTCGCCGCAACCGAAACCTACTACGGCATGCACACCTTCGACGGCGTTCCGTGGGGCAACTGGCCCGCCGATGTCGCCCGCAAGTGGGATCCCGCCATGAACCTCGGTGACGCCGGCCGCGCCACCATCAAGGGCCATGACTTGGGGTTTTACCTCGACGCACTCCACGAATCCCGCGCCAGAAACCTCGCCGAGTTCGCCAAACGCGACGACGCCTGGTTCCTCACCGTCGACCAGAAATGGCCCTGGGGACCCACCAACAATTTCTGCAAGTGGTTCCACGTCTGCGAGCACGAATCCCACCACGCCGGCCAGATCGACCTCCTCATCAAACGCACGCCCGGCTACAAACCCAAAGGATAACGTTCTTGGCAACCGTGCTCATCACTGGCAGCAGCAAAGGCATCGGGCTGGTGACTGCGGTGACGCTGGCGCGCGGCGGCCACACCGTCTACGCCACCCTGCGCAGCGTCGAACGCGTCGCCGAGCTCAGCGAAGAATATGTGCCGGAAGGCCTGCCCCTTCACTTCTCTGTGATGGACGTCGATTCGGATGAGTCCGTCACCGCAGGCATCGCCGCCGTATACGCCGAGGCGGGAAGCATCGACGTGCTTATCAACAACGCTGGCATCGAGCGCAGCGGCGCGATCGAAGACCTCCCGCTCAGCGCCTTTCGCGAAGTCATGGAGACCAACTACTTCGGAGCCCTGCGCGCCATCAAAGCAGTGCTTCCGCACATGCGCGAGCGGCGCAGCGGATGCATCCTCAACGTCAGCTCCGTCGCCGGCCGCGTCACCACGTCGCCGCTTGGCCCGTACGCCGCCACCAAGCATGCACTCGAGTCCATCAGCGAGGCGCTGGCGCAGGAACTGAAGCCCTTCAACGTGCGCGTCGTCATTCTGGAGCCGGGCATCATCGACACGCCTATGGCCAATGGCATCGGGATCGAGCCGCCGCCGTCGCTCTACCCGCAGCAACGCCGCATGGCCCAGTACTTCGCCGCGCGGCTGCGCAACGGAACCGACCCGCTGGTGATAGCCGACAAAATTCGCAGCATCATTGAAAGCGGCACCTGGATCTTGCGCCACCCTGCCGGCGGCGGCGCCGAGAATTCCATCGAAGGCCGCAAGACTACCAGCGACGAGGACTACATCGCGCTGCAAGCCGCCGATGACGACACCTGGTACCGCATCATGGAAGAACGCACCGGCCTGAAAATCCGCCCGGAGAGTGCCGAGTCCACTGAGTGATTTCAGGCGACAAGGCCGACGAAGCAACCGCAGGTCGCCGCCCCGGGCCTAACCCCCGCGGGCCGCTCCGCCGATAGACGGAGTGTCGCTCGCAGCCGGCCCTGTGCACGTCCGGAAAGCGCGAAGGCGGCACCGAGGCGCGCTTTGCGAATACGTTTGCGAACTATATTTCTGATTGCCGTCCTGTCCAGCGCAGGAGCTCTGCGTGCACAGTCGGCGGACGACATGAACCTGCAGTTCCACGGCTATGCGGTGCAGGGTTTTATCTATAGCAACCACAACAACTGGAATACGGCGGACACCACGGACGGCAGCTCGGCGTGGTCGGAGGCGGTGCTGAACATCACCGCGCAGCCGGCATCGAAGCTGCGCGTCGGCATGCAGGCGCGCTACCACCTGCTGGGCGAGTACGGCAACAACATCTCGCTGGACTGGGCGCTTGCCGACTACAAGTTCAACGAGCATACGGGCATTCGCGTGGGCAAGGTGAAAACCCCGATGGGCCTGTTGAATGAGTCGCGCGACATCGATCCCGCACAGCTCTGGGCGCTTCTGCCGGAGTCCGTCTATCCCGTTGCCAGTCGCGATTCCACGCTTGCACACTACGGTGCGGTGGTCTACGGAAGTGTTGCGCTGGGCGAGAGGCTTGGCCGCGTCGAGTACACCGCATACGGCGGAGCGCGCGTGATTTCCAGCGACGACGGATATGTCCGACCCTTCCACGACATGGGAATGACTCTGCCCAGCGGGCTCTCGGGACAAGTCTATGGAGCGACCGTGCGATGGAATACGCCTGTGCGCGGCCTGCTCGCGGGCGCTACGCTCGACTCCGAATCTTTGCACGCCCCGATCGTCGCCGGACCGTACACCGGCACATTTTCCACTCCGCGCTTCCAGCCTCTTTACTTCTTTGGCCGCTTCGAGCGCGGCAAGCTGATGCTGGCGGGCGAATACAACCGCATCGCCGTTGGCCCGCAGATGCAGTTTCCCATGGCTCCGGTGCAGCGATTCGCCCGGGATCAGCGGGCGTACTACGGAATGGCGAGCTACAAGCTGGCTGAGAAGCTGACTGCCGGAGTCTACTTCAGCAGCTCCATCGATCTGCAGCTGCCGGTGTCCAGCGGGCGTTTCCAGAAGGACTGGGCGGTTGCGGGCCGCTACGACTTCAGCCCCTTCCTTTATCTGAAGCTGGAACAGCACTTCGTCGATGGGACCCAGATCAGCTTCAGCTCTTCGGACAATCCCGGCGGACTCCGTCCGGACATGCGGATGACCTTTGTCCGGTTGGGGGTGAGCTTCTAATGGCCACGACACTCAATTCGCCCACGCAGCGCCGCCTGCTGCTACCTCTGCTGCTGGCGCTATCTTTAGTGCTACCGGCCACCGTGCAAGCGCAAGTGCTGGTGATTGCCAACCCCGGAATCTCGCTCACGGCCATCTCCAAAGCCGAGCTGCACGACGTTTTCACGGGCGTGTCCACCAGCCTGAAGGGAACCGCGCAGGTGATGCCTGTGCTGCTGCGCGAGGGCAATGTCCACAGTGCCTTCCTGAGCCTTTACATTGGCAAGTCCGACTCCGGCTTCCGCGCTGGGTGGCGCAGCATCCTGTTTTCGGGACAGGGCACAATGCCTCGGACGCTGGACTGCGACGCCGACATTGTTGCTTTCGTTGAACGCACGCCCGGAGCCATCGGGTACATCTCCTCCGAGAGCCCGCACAAGGGCGTTCGGGTACTGGCTGTGAGGTAGCGCGTGACTTCCCGACTGCAGGTCAGGCACAGCATCCGCCTGCGCATCCTCGCGATCCTCGCCACCATGACCGTCAGCTATGTGCTGCTTCTGGCGATGGTGGAGTTCACCGCATCGGCGACGTCGCACCACATGGACCACCTGTCCTCCATGCTCATTCCCGCTACCATGCAACTGATTCAGGCGGAAAACTCGTTCTCCGAGACGGAAAAGCACTACGAGGAAGCGGTTCTGCAGGAGGAACCTACCTCACTCGCCGACGCCGGCAAGGATGCTGCCATGGCTGCCGAGGCGCTGGGAAAACTGCGTGCCTCGGTGGCTGAATCGCCCGAACTCTCCGCACGGGTGGACGACATCGCTGCGCAGTTTTCCAGCATCCGCTCGCGTGCGCCCAACACCTACGAAGCGCTGCTTGCAAGCAAGGTGAACGTGTCCAGCGAACTGCAGGCTCGGGTCGCCGCGCTTTCCCAGGACAGCAACCGCCTGACCGCGGGCATGCACAACCTCGACACACTGCTCGACAAACAGGCAGGCGATGAGTTCGCGGCAACTGCTGTGTGGTCGACACGCTCGCGTGGCTCGGGACGGGCGATGCTTGGCTTCGGGCTGGTAGGGTTGTCCGCTATCTGGTGGATGCTGCAGTACAAGGTCATCCGGCCGCTGAGCCGGCTAGCGGGACGGATGCACGGGATCGCGGAGGACAACGGCGATCTGACCGGCCGGCTGGAGGTTCGCGGCTCGAGCGAACTGGACGAGGTGAGCTGGTGGTTCAACGTGTTTATCGAACGCATCGAGCAGATCGTGCTGCGGGTGACGGAGGGCGCGCGCGAGGTGGCGGGCGCCGCTGCCGGCCTGGCCGAAATTGCGCGCGAGACCGCCGCGCAGTCGGCCACGCAGGAGCGCCAGGCCGCGGGCATCACTTCGAGCATGGGCGAAATCTCGATTGCGGTCGAGCGGATCAGCCGATCCACGCAGAGCGCGGCGAAGGATGCGAGCCATGCGGAAGCGCTGGCGCACGCCGGGGGGGAGACGATCCACTCGACGGTGGCGACGATCCAGCAACTGCGCGAGGCCAACCGAGTGACCGCGGAAAGGATTGAGGCTCTGGGCAAGGCGAGCTACGCGATTGGACGGATTACCGGCGTGATCGACGACATTGCGGAGCAGACCAACCTGCTGGCGCTGAATGCGGCGATCGAGTCGGCGCGCGCGGGGGAACATGGGCGCGGATTCGCAGTGGTTGCGGCGGAGGTGCGGCGGCTGGCGGAACGCACCACACAAGCCACCCGCGAGATCGGCCTGACGGTGCGGGCGATGCAGGGCGGCACGATCGAGGTGGTGGAAGCGATGCGCTCCAGCATGCAGCACGTGGAGAGCGGGGTCGCGTCGGCGACGTCGGCTGGAGAGGCTCTGGCCAACATTATCGAGGGCTCGGGAGCGTTGCAGAGGATGGTGAGCCAGATTGCCGGCGCGTCGATGCAGCAGTCTTCGGCGACTCACTCGGTGAACGAGAGCCTGACCGAGATTTCCCGGATCGTGGTGTGTACGGCTGCGAGTTCGGCGCGCTCGGTGGAGGCGTGCGACCGGCTGTCGGCGCTGGCTGCAGGGCTGAGAAAGCTGGTGGGCTCGTTCAAAGTCAGGGTCAGACAAAACGAATCACAGAGTTCACAGAGGTAGAGAGAACACAGAGAGGGCGGCGGGCCCCGCGCGGACTTGCGGGAGAAGTCCGTATGCGATGTCGCGAAATGCTGTGTCAAGTCTGCGCGATTAGCGTCGATAAGGGCACTAGAACCCGAAATGCATCGACAACGAGTCAGCCCTCCAACCAAAGGAACTTATGCAAGCCGCCCTACAGACACAGACCGCGCAGCCCGTTATACCGTTCGATCCAACGGATCGCGCTGGCAAGTATCTTATTTTCCATCTCGGGCTCGAAGAGTTCGGAACGGGCGTGCTTCAGGTACGCGAGATTATGGGACTTCAGGACATCACCCCAGTGCCGCAGGTGCCCGCTTACGTCAAGGGTGTCATTAATCTGCGCGGCAAGGTGATACCGGTCATCGATCTTCGCCTGAAGTTCGGAATGGCGCCCGAAGAGAACACTCCGCGCACCTGCATCATCGTCGTTCGCACCCGCCAGGGAGACGAAGACCTGATGATCGGCATGGTCGTCGACGGGGTGGTGGAAGTGCTGAATCTTACCTCCGCCGACATTGAAGACACTCCCGATTTCGGGCCTGGTGTGGTCACACCCTACCTGAAAGGAATGGCCAAGATCAAAGGCAAGGTCAAGATCCTTCTCGATATCGACCACGTGCTCAGCACGAACGAATTTAACGGCTTAGGCACCCTGCTGCAGTAAAGCCAAACCGGCTTCGAAAGGGACGGCACTTCAAATGTTCAAGCATATGACAATCGGCAGGCGCTTCATCGTAACGTCGGGAGTTTTGCTTCTATTCACCACAGCGCTGGCGGCGGTTGCCATTTTTGACCTGAACGGAATCAGCAAAGACGCGCATTCCCTTGCAACGGACTCTGTCCCCGGGCTCAATGACGCAGCCACCATCCAAACGGATGCCTATCGTCTCCGCCTGGACTACGTGCATCGCATGCTCGAAACCGACGCCGCCAACATGGCACAGGAGGAGCAGACGATCGGCATCACCAGCGCTCGTATGGCTGACGATTTCAAGATCTACGAAGCGACCATCTCTCAGCCCGTGGATCGAGAAAACTTCAACAAACTTCAGCCCGAGATGGATGCTGTCCAGCTGGGGTGGCAAAAAGTGCTTCCCGTGAGTAGTGGATCTCGCACGGCCGAGGCCTACGCCCTGTACAAGGTGGATGTACTCCCAATGGCGTCTCAATTCGCAACCGACATAGCGACGGTGATGGATTGGAACAAGAAGGCAGCCGACACCATCATTGCCACAACAACACGCACGGTTCAGACCGCGTTGTGGATGTCACTTGGCATGGGCATCGGCGCTCTCGTGCTGGGCATAGGCCTCTCCTGGTTCATGAGCGCCGCCCTCAATAAGGAGCTCACTCAGATGATCGCAGAGCTTTCTGAGGGCGCGGCGCAGATTGCCTCCGCGGCAGGCCAGGTCGCAAGCTCCAGCGAGTCTCTTGCGCAGGGATCTTCCGAGCAGGCTGCCACCATCGAAGAGACCTCCAGCGCAAGCACCGAGGTCAATTCGATGGCGAAGCGCAACACGGAGAACTCCAAGACCGCTGCCGATATCGTCATCGCGTCCGCGGAAGATTTCCGCAAGGCCAATCAATCCCTCGATCAGATGGTAGTTGCGATGGCGGACATCAGCGGCTCCAGCCAGAAGATATCGAAAATTATCAAGGTAATCGACGAGATTGCCTTCCAAACGAACATTCTCGCGTTGAACGCCGCGGTCGAGGCGGCCCGTGCAGGGGAAGCTGGAATGGGATTTGCCGTGGTCGCCGACGAGGTTCGCAACCTTGCCCAGCGATGCGCACAAGCGGCAAAAGATACCGCAGGCCTGATCGAAGAATCAATCGAAAAATCGACCGGAGGCAGCGTCAAGGTGGAGCAGGTCGCGGTCGCCATTCGGACGATCACGTCTGACTCCGCAAAGATCAAGACGCTGGTGGAGGAGATCAACCTGGGCAGCGAAGAGCAGTCACGCGGGATCGAACAAATCAGCAACTCGATTATCCAGATGGAACAGGTGACGCAGAGCGGAGCCGCCGGTGCCGAGCAGGGGGCCGCCGCGGCCCAGCAGCTCAACGCGCAGGCCGAGTCCCTCAACGATGTCGTTATTCGCTTGTCCAGCATGGTAAGCGGAAGCGATTCAGAGCATCGCCCAAGACGCACCATAGCGACCCCCTTCGGCACCACCGGCCAGTTTGCGAGGACAGTCCGCCCAACCAGGCGATCGGCAGACCTGACGTCCATCAAGTCCACGGTCAAGCTGCAAACGTCGAAGAGTGAGACGATCCCGCAGCACGCGGAGAGTTCTTTCGGATCGGGTGATTTCCCGATGCACGACGGCTACAAGGAGTTCTAGCCGGTAAGTCCGGATATATCGGAGTACCGCTGAATCGGCGGCCTTCGCCAGCACAGCACGTGCGGCGATAGCGCGAATGAGCCAACAAATCCCAACAGGAGGAATCTCGTGTTTGAGCTTGACCAAACCGTCGACGTAACCAGTCTTACGGACCGGATCGACGAAGTCTCAACCCGGCTGATCCTCGACGGCGTCGCGACTCTGGGACCTGTTGACTTTGAGCGTCTCAGCCAAAACGCACTGGACCTCGGAGTCAACCGAGTGGCAGACGCGGCGCGGCGGATTGCGGAGTGCATCGCATCGCCCTCAGAATTTACGGTTCCCGAATTGACTCGTTTCGTGAGTTCGGGCCTGGTTGAACTGCGCAGGCTGCTGGACGAGCCGCTTTCCGAACTTGAATTGGTCGGGCCCGTCGCGAGGTTGAACCAGCCGGAAGCTGCAGCTAAAATCCTCACGAAGCGACCCGGGATCAATGAGCTTTCTGCGGACGAAGAACTGATCCGCGAGTTTATAACCGAGTCGAGCGAACACCTTGTGGCCATCGAAAGCCAATTGCTGGTCCTCGAAAAGGATAGCTCGGGGCTGGAGACACTGAACGCAATTTTCCGCGGATTCCACACTATTAAAGGCTTAGCTGGCTTCCTCGAATTTGCCGGGATCCAGGCACTGACGCACGAAGTTGAGACCCTGCTCGACCTGGCCCGCAGCTCGCAACTCAGAGTGACGTCGAGAGTCGTAGACATTGTGCTCGAGAGCACCGACGTCGTGCGCTATGAGCTCGGAATCATTGCGCAGAGACTCGCCGGCGAGACCCTTTCGCCGACCAAAGTGGACTCGGCGTTGCTGGGTCGCATCCGTGACGCGGCGGCTGGCGAAGCACCCTGCAACGAATCGGGGGCCGTTCCTGTGTCGTCTGCCACGACAGTGGCGCTCCAACCTCCATCCCCATCAGCCGCTCCTGCCGGAGAGACTAGCCAGATGCATGACGTTGCGCCCATCGACTCGCCGCGTCTGGATCGCCGCATCAACGACGCATCCTCAGTCCGCATCGATACCGCCAAGCTCGATCAGTTAATGGATATGGTGGGCGAAATGGTGATCGCCCAGACGCTCATCGGCCACAGCCCTGCGTTGGAATCGATCACGGACACCAGATTTCAGCGCAACCTGACCCAGCTCGCACGCATTACAACGGACGTACAGCGGATCACTACGGGCATGCGCATGGTTCCCATCGGTCTGCAATTCCAGAAAACGGCGCGCGTGGTCCGCGATCTGGCACGACGCGCGGGTAAGCAAATCGCCTTCGAGACTACAGGGGACGACACCGAGCTCGACAAGACCATCGCGGAACAACTCTCCGATCCGCTGCTCCATATGGTTCGCAACTCCATCGACCACGGCATCGAGTCGCCGGAGGAGAGGGTCGCTCTGGGCAAGGACCCCACGGCCCACATTCGAATCGCTGCCTCCCATCAGTCGGGTCAGATCGTGGTCGCCATCACGGATGACGGCCGTGGGTTGAATCGCGAAAAAATCCTTGCGAAGGCGCGTGAGAACGGTCTGATCCAGCAGGGCACTCATCTTCCGGACAACGAGATATTCCTGCTGATCTTCGAGGCGGGCTTCTCGACCGCCGAAAAAGTCACGGACATCTCCGGACGTGGCGTCGGAATGGATGTGGTCCGCAGGCATGTTCAGAAGCTGCGCGGCCGCATCGACATCGAGTCGAAATCAGGCGAGGGAGCAACCTTCTCTATCAAACTTCCACTCACCCTTGCGATTATCGAAGGACTGGTGGTGCTGGTCGGCCAGGAGCGCTACATCGTACCAATTTTCTCAGTGAGGGAGATGTTTCGGCCCACGCCGGAGATGCTTTCAACCGTTCAGGGAGTGGGCGAAATGGCCCTGGTCCGGGGCGGCTTGATGCCGGTCATCCGGCTGCATCGCCGATTCGCAGTGGAGCCGCGCACCGAAAGCCTCACGGAGGGGACCCTCATCGTCGCCGAAAGCCAGGGACGCCAGTTCTGCCTTTTTGTCGACGACCTGATCGGCAAGCAGGAAGTTGTCATTAAGAGCCTTGGCCAGAGGTTCAAGGATGTCGCCGGTGTTGCCGGCTGTGCCATCCTGGGGGACGGCCGCGTTGGTCTGATACTCGATCTCGACGGCATCTACAAAGGGAGGACGTGATGGCCTCCTCGCCTCTTACAATCTTCGATTCCATCCCAGTCTTAAAGCCAGTTGAGTTTGAGAAGATCAGCCAGCTTGCGTATGAGCACTTCGGCCTCGATCTTCGCGGAGGCAAGCAGGGCCTGGTCGCGGCGCGGCTTGGCAAGAAGCTGCGCGAGCTTGGTCTGAAGTCCTTTCAGCAATATTATGACTACGTCCAAGCCGACCGCAGCGGAGTTGCCCTGGCTGGCATGGTCGACCAACTCACTACCAACCACACCAGCTTCTTCCGAGAGCCCAGGCACTTCGACTTTTTGCGCAAGATAGTTTTCCCAACCCTTCGCGCCCGCTCCCGCATTCACATTTGGAGCGCGCCCTGCTCCAGTGGCGAGGAGCCCTACTCCATCGCGATGTCGCTGCTCGAAGAGTCCCCCCGAGAGGTCGCGGCGAAGGTAAGGATCAGAGCGACCGACATATCGACGCGGGTGCTGCAGAAAGCACGGCTCGGCGTCTACCAGGAAGATCGGCTGCAAGACATTCCCGCCCCGCTGCTACAGCGCTACATGTTCAGGGAACAGGGAGACGCGCTAAATTCTTTTCGCTTCAAGAGCGAGATCCGCGCAATGATCGACTTTGAACACTTGAATCTGATGCAGGCGCTGCCCCAGGGCTATAGCTGCTCGGCAATTTTCTGCCGCAACATGATGATCTATTTTGACAAGCCAGCACAGCAAGGACTGGTACAGCGATTGTCGGAACGCCTGGAGCCCGGTGGCTATTTTTTCATCGGCCACGCAGAGAGCCTCAATGGGATCTCTCACGGCCTGGATTACGTGTGCCCGGCGACGTACAGGAAACCCGGAGGCACACGAAGCGGCCAGATGGGGCGGGGCTGATGACGTTGCACACCATCGGTATCGGAGACTGTAAGGTCAGCAACGATCCGGACGACGTCCTGGTGACGCACGCACTCGGCTCCTGCATCGCTCTTCTGATTCACGATCCAGTTGCGAAGGTTAGCGGTCTGCTTCACTTCATGTTGCCGGAGTCCGGCATCGACCCTGGCAAGGCGGTCACCCGGCCGTTCATGTTCGCAGATACGGGAATCCCGCTGCTGTTTCAAAATGCGTTTCAACTTGGCGCGATGAAGTCGCGGCTGGTAGTGATGGCGGCCGGCGGCGCGCAGATGCTTGATCCCAACGGAACTTTTAATATTGGCCAGCGAAACCATTTGGCTATGAGGAAAATTCTATGGAAGGCAGGCGTCATCGTTCACAGGGAAGAGATTGGCGGCAACACTTCACGGACCGCAAAAATCGACGTGGCGAACGGACGTGTACAACTGAAGACCCTAGGCGAACCGGAGCGAGACATGTTGGCTATTTTGAAGGAGTGCGGGTGAGCGATGGCATTCAACATACTCATCGTCGATGATTCGCCGGCCATGCGCCGCGTAGTCCGACGTGTCGTGGAGATCTCCGGCATGGATGTTGGCAAGTACCTGGAGGCCGGCAACGGTTTGGAGGCGCTCCTAGTTCTCCGTGCCGATTGGGTTGATCTCATCATGACCGATATCAATATGCCCGACATGGACGGGGAAGAGTTGCTGCTCGAAGTACGCATAGACCCGGCGCTGGCTTGCATTCCTGTACTCATCGTCTCGACCGATCGGAGCGAGGCGAGAGCAAAGCAGATGATCTCCCTCGGCGCCGACGGCTACGTCACGAAGCCCTTCCTCCCCTCCACGCTGAGCCAAGAGATGTACCGACTGCTCGGAGGTGCTCCCAATGCAAGCTTGTGATTTCGCAACTCTGATTCCTGACTGTTGTTCCGAGGTCCTCGATACAATGTATTTCACAAGGATGCTCGCCTCGGGGCAGTGCGACACCACGCCGGAATGCTCGCCCGATGGGCCCCCGTTCCTGACCTTCGGACTTCGCTTTACCGGCGACGTATCTGGTTGCTTTGGCCTTCATCTGGAGCAGACCACGGCCTGCACTCTTTCCGCAAACTTCCTCGGGCAGGAAGACTCGGAAATTTCTGCCTGCGATGTCGGTGAAGTCGTCGGCGAATTGACCAATATGCTTTGCGGGTCGATGATGAGCCGGGTTAAGGATAAGACCAGGTTTGTCCTGTCGCACCCAGAACCGTCCCCTCTGCTACCTGTTTCTGGTGTCGACGACGTCCTCTTTTGCGCGCTTGAGACGGACAGCGGCGTCCTCACGGTTTGGATTCTTGTTGAAGGGCGTCCATGCCTTCAGTAAATCAGTTACAGCGCAGAATCAAGGTACTCATCGTTGACGACTCGGCGATTGTAAGAAAAATCCTGAGCGATACCATCGCCGCGGAGCCCGACTTAGAGGTCGTCGGCACCGCGCCCGATGCCTTCGTGGCCCGCGACAAGATTCTCGCGCTCCATCCTGACGTGTTGACCCTCGATATCGAAATGCCTCGCATGGATGGACTCACGTTTCTGAAGCGGCTGATGCATCATCACCCCATTCCCACCATCATCATCAGTTCGCTTGGGCAGGCGTCCTGTGCGGCTACGCTGGAAGCGCTGCGCTGTGGGGCGGTCGATGTGCTGGCCAAGCCCGCCGGGCCCTACTCGGTAGGCGATCTGCGGCAATCGCTCGCCGCGAAGATTCGCGGAGCCGCGAGAGCCACACCGCGCATCGCCCGCGATCTTCCAGCCAACCCTGACCAGGAACAGAAGCCTTTGGTCGAGCTAACTCCCGCCTACGATTCGAGAACCGTGATCGCCATCGGCGCGTCCACCGGCGGAACAGTAGCAATTCAGGAGATTCTTCTCCAGCTCGCTGCGGATATGCCCCCAATGGTGGTCACGCAACACATCCCTGCCGGCTTTTCCCTGGCGTTCGCAAATCGACTGAACAAGCTCTGCAGCATGGAAGTGCGCGAGGCGGTGGACGGCGATACTCTCCGGCGAGGTCTGGCGTTGATCGCTCCCGGAGACTACCATCTGCTGCTTCGGCGCGCAGCTTCAGGCTATTCCGTCGAGTTGCAGCACGGCCCCCAGGTCTGCTATCAAAGGCCGTCGGTGGACGTTATGTTCGCGTCGGTAGCACAGGCGGCCGGTCGACACGGCGTCGGTGTCCTGCTGACCGGTATGGGTACTGACGGTGCCAAGGGAATGCTTGCGCTGAAACTCGCTGGCGCTGCAACGATCGCGCAGGACGAAGCAAGCTGTATCGTCTACGGAATGCCACGCGAAGCAAAACGCCTGGATGCAGTCGGCACGGTTGCCTCACTCGGGGATATTCCGAGAATCCTGATGCGCACCGTCCAATCGAACGCAAGGGTTGCAGCGATGACTGCCTAAAACAGCAAAGCAAGGATTCACCCGCGTCACAGCAAGGAATTGCCGAGTGTGTTGAGTAGCATCGCGTCAAAGCCGCGCTGCCTTCGGGCGGACGCTCGGATCGGGGACCGCAACTGACGCGCCCTCAAGCCAAGCGCAAGCGAGGCGACCGACACAGACCAGCACTGAAACGCCCTTTCGCTCCCTTTCGTTAGCGGCCCCCGCGGCCGCATCGGCCGCCTCCGCCCGGACGTCCTGAAGTCTGTCAGGTAAGCATTTCCCAGCCGCCCTGCATTTACGCCGCCGCAAGCTCCAGCGCGCGCGTAGCGGCCAGGAACGCCAGATCTTTCCACTCGCCCAGCGACCGGCTTAGCAACGCCGTCGCGCAACTCTCGCCGCACAGCACGATCACGTCGTCCCGCATAGCGAGCGCCGAGTTCCACGGCACGAATCGCAAATCGCCAGGGGTTGAAATCGCCAGGATCCAGTGGTTTGAAATTTTCTTCTGAACCCCACAAACGCATGTAAACAATGGTGTGACAGCCATAAAGTCTCCTTGAGATCGCCTTGGGAACAATGCTGCAATCACCCTTCAGTGCTGCAATATCTTGCATAGATAGCAATCGCACCGCCAATCGCTAAGTCCTTTAGGAAGCCCCCAGATTCTCGCTCCTTCATGGGCAATCCCCTTCCGAAAAGGGAAAGTATTTCCTCTTCCCCCGCACCGAAGTGCAGCCACGCAGGGTCGCCAAACCTCAACCCCGGCTAACGGGTCCAGCGGACTGCGCACCGCAATTGCCGCCTCATCCACCAGCGTAATTCGGTGGAAACCATCAGTTTGCCGCACACAATCCCACACCCCCGGCGGAACCTCACCCTTCCGTCGCCAACCGGTTGCGCCGAAGCCAGGCCTCAGCGCAGATATCAGCCCAGATTCAGTTATCCAGACTCGCCTCAAACACCTCGGTCCGGCACGAGCAGCAATAGCCGCGCGCCGTTCCATCGCTATGCACCGCTGCCTGCGGGATGGCGATCATCCCACCGCAGTGCGGGCAGTTTGCATGGAGTTCCTGAATCAAGTGGGGAAACGAAGCGGAGTGGGCTGCTGTTTCGGTGTGCAAAGTTGCACCTCCAGAAATGCTGTTGTCCGGTTTTATACGCCCGCGCCGTTTATTACGTCAACATTACTTCCTAAGGAAATTTTCCACCGCCCAACTCAAGTCCGTTACAACTCGCTCATCACCACGCAAACCCGCCCTACTATATAGTCCGCCGGAGTTTCCTTCGCGCCCGGCACCACCACCTGCACTGGGACCTCCTGCGCCAGCGGCCGCAGGATCAGGTTCTCTCCATCGAACTCCACATACCGCAGCGCCAGCCCGCCACCCGCACGCACCCCATACAACGTTCGCCGCCCCGCCGAGTAAGGTGCCAGCGAATGATAATGCCGGTCCAGCACCACCACCGCCCCCGGCACAATCAGCGGATCCATCGCCGCCGCCTCCTGCGCATCCGCCCGCACCGCCACATAGCGTAGCCACTCCGCGTATTTGTCCGGCGCCCACCACCGAATGCCCCGCAGCGCCGACGCCGCCACCTGCACCGTCTCGATCACCCCCTCCGGCCGAATCACCGCATCTTCCATCGCCGTCGTGCCAGACACCACCGGCACCGCCTCCACCTCCGGCGCCGCTCGCGCCGCAGCCGCGCTCAGGTCCACCGGCATCATCTGGTCGATCGAGAGTCCCTGCGCCGCCAGAACCCGGTCCAGCCCGGTCAGCGACAGCGCCCGCCGCCCATTCAGGAAATTCGAAATATGCGCCTGCTTGAAGCCGGTCTGCCGCGCCAGCTCCGTCCCGGTCAGCGTCCCGCGCTCAATTCGGCGCCCCAGTTCCACCCGAAGCCCCTCGTGCAGATCGTTGAAGTTCATTTGACATCCTTAGATTCTTAGCGTTCTGCAATTCTAACACCGACTAAATATGCACACTGCATATTATTGAGGATATGAAACGCAGGACGACTCTTATTGAACTTATGAAAGCAAAGGTGATGGCCGTCACACTTCTTTTAGCATAGTACACATTTTTATTGACACCATACTTTGCAAATAATTATAACGTAGATGCGCCTCAGAACGGGCCACCGCCGGACGAGGGTCATCCAGCCAAACAGCTAGACGACCTCAGATGCAAAGCGCTGCAGGAAAGGCTTTACCCAGGTACCAACAAAAACAGGCGTAGATCGATCGACCAACCCGAGGGTGCCACACCAAAGAGCTCCCCAAACCTTGATCGACGCCTCAACCAACCCGTGAGCCCCTTCCGACCGCTGACAATCCCGAGGGCTCGCCGGGCTACGCATAAGCCTTGGAGAACACATAAAATGAAGCACTTGCAAATCGAGTTGAAAGTCTGTGAAAGCTGCGGCGCCCTCTGGCTCCGCCCGCTATCAGTCGATGGACCTTACTGCGCCGGATGCTCCCGCAAGCTCGCCAACTTCCCCGCCTCCAAAGGACGCCATCCCGGAGGACGCCCCAGCCGCTCCGGCCGCGTCTCCAAACGCTGCAGCAACGGCCGCTTCGCAGGGGAGACCCGATGAGCGCCGCCCAGGTCCTTCATCAGCCAGATCCCCAGGCCTCTTACGCACAGATGCTTCCATCCTGCATCCTGCCAATCGTATGGGCCGTCGGCGCCGCACTGCCGGTGCTTCAGCCGGCCCAGCATCTGCCCCGTGCCATTCCCCACAACATCGATATCTACCGCCCATACACTGAGGCCATTCTGCGCCGCTACCTCCGCATGGCCATGGAGGTAGGCAAGGTTCCTTCGTTGATGGGGCAGGAGATGTTTCGCTCCAAAGTCACCAACTACCGCGTCGGCAATTTCGACGACGCAGTCATCTTTGTCCACGACGTCGACCGCTGTCTGGACAAGTTGGAGCCAGAGGAGAAGCAGCTCATCACGCGCCTTGCCCTGCAGCAATACACCGTCGAAGAAACGTGTAAGCGGATGCGTCTGAATCAACGCACCATCATCCGCCGTTATGGCCTGGCGTTGGACAAGCTCACCAGGGTCTTCCTCGACGTCCAAATGTTGGAGCCTCTGAAATACTGTCAAGCTGTGGAAATGTGAATAACCAGCCATCTACCAATTCTCATCAACTACTTACGCGATCTAAGCCGAGTACAGATGAGTTTCCGTCGATCTGATATTCTGGTTATGTTGAGTTAAGAAAACGGGAGAGCGCGCAAGCGTTTCTCCCGTTTCGCTTTTAATCAACGTCTGATGCGGGGACTCTCCTTCTTCCCGGAAGAGAGTCCCCGTCGTCGTTAAGCGCGCAGATTCTGTCTTCGCGAAGGACACGGAATCTTGTTTTTGCTCAGGGCACGGATTTCCCCGTGCCGTAAAACACCCATCAGCAAGGGGCTTTAGCCCCTGAGGTTAATTCAAGGAGGGCTCATGGAGTACGCACCAAATCACTGGCAGAACGCCGAACGGGGCCGAGTACGCGAAGTCGCAAGCCGCACCAGGACTACGCCGCGCCCGACCGCACCGCTCGCCATGCGCGCCATGGCAGTCGAGTTTCCCCAGGTCCACGGCCATCCGAACCGCCTTCCCTTCGAAGGCGTCCTCACCCTGATCGACGTCGCCAGCGACAAGGCGCCCTCGGGAGCGCGCGGCCACCGCGTCATCCTCAGCCGCGCCGCAGCAGAGGCCGCCCTGCCCAGTCTGCTTGGCATGGCGGTCGACTACAAGGCCGGATGGGATGGCCACGACGCCCGCCAGAAATGCGGCATCATCACCTCGGCCGAGCTCTCTGGAAACCGCATCACCGTCGCCGGCTTCGTCTTCTCCCGCGACTTCCCCGAGATCGAGCAGCGCCTCGGCATCGACGGAGCCATGGGCATGAGCTACGAACTCGCCGAAGCCCACGTGGCCGACATGAGCGCGCAAATCTGGACGCTCTCTCAGGCCACCTTCACTGGAGCCGCAATCCTGCTCCGCGAAAAAGCCGCCTACCGCGACACCAGCTTCAAGCTATGCCGCACCCACCCGCACCGCCGCGCAAGCCCTGCATCGGCTACCGGCAACGGAGCGGGTGCCCCGTCCTAGCTCGCTAGGGCGGTTTCGCTCCCACAGCTCAGGGCTGTGCCACAACACGGCTTGCGCCGCCATTCTGACCCGAGCCCGCCGTCATTCTGACTCGCAGAGTCAGAATCTCCGTAGTGGTACCCGGCCCTCAGCGCCAGCATTCTGCCGCACTGAGTCAGGCACCATATTTGTATCTATAACCGATACAAATACCAACAATTTGTAACCAGAAAGGAACACATGACCTTTATCGGCATCCTCGAATCCATCGGCAAGGGCTTCGCCCGCGGATTGAAGTGGGCGATCGCCTACGCCATCCCCGTCGAAAAGCTCGTAGCCACGCTCTTCCCGGCCGCAGCGCCAATCGTCGCAGGCCTGGCCGACGCGACCTCGCTCATCCAGAACGCCGTCCTGCTGGTCGAGCAGCGCTACGCCGCAGCAGGCGCGCAATCCGGCACAGGAGCACAGAAACTCGCCGACGTCATCACGCTCACCGAGCCCATCGTCACCCAACTGCTCACCCGCGCCGGCATCGCCGCCAACACTGCTTACATCCAGAGCCTCGTCTCCGCCGTTGTCGCCATCCTCAACGTCCAGCCGATGCCCACCACCAAAACCGCATGACCACGAACCTTGAACCTCGAACCTGTATTTAGGAGATCCAAATGGACATGGAAATGAACGACGACCTAGGCGTCACCATCGACCGCCTCGCCGCAACCGCAGGCCTGCTGGAGCAGACCGTAGAGCGTCTCGAAGCCAAACTCGCCGCCGCAGAGCAGAGCATCGCGAATCTCGAAGCCGCAGTAGAAGCAGGTGCCCCATCCAAGCCCCGCTTGGGTGGGATTGCGGACACCACACCATCCGGCCGCAAAACGCTGCCCACCCAGATGACCACGCTCCTCGCCAAGCAGGGCGTCGCAATCGACTCGCTCGAAGCCGGCTCCATCGACGCCGCGCTCTCCTCACTCAGCATTGAGCAGCGCATCGCGGTCAAGTCGCAACTCATCCGCGCCGGACTGCTGACCTAAAGTGCCCACTTCGCGTGGAGCGGGCGTTCACACGCCTTTTTAGAGCTTCGCGTGGTGCTCCCGATGGTCGCAATCAAGACTCTGTGCCGACCAACGGGAGGACCACGCGAAGCCCAACAGAAGTCACGAAGTGACCGCCGCCCGCGCAGGCGCCCGTCCGGCAGGGCACAGCTTTTCAACCGCAGCTAAACGCTGCGTTTTTGCATTTAAGGAGAACTAAATGGACGCGAAGTTTACTCAGATCCACGCAGCGGCAGACTACATCGGACCAGGCGCAATCGAAGTCCCCATGTACCAGACCGAGATCCTCGACATCGTGCGCCGCCGCGGAGTCTTCGGCCAGCGCATCAAGCAGGTGCCTGCCACCGGACACCCGTCGCGCTATTTCGAGGAGAAGGCTATCCCTTCGCCCTCCGCAATCGCTGGTTTCGTAGACCCGCGCAACATCGTCGCGCCGCTCGTCTCGCCCACGCGCGTCGAGAACAGCGTTGCGTTGAAAGCGCTGGTCGCGCAGATCAACTACAACCTGTTCGACATGGAGCTCGGCGCGCAGCAATCGCAGTTCGCCTATCTTCAGGCCAAGGACCTGGCAGACACAGTCGACGGCGTAATGCGCACCCACGATGTAGCTCTGTGGAACGGCAGCGATACCAGCCTCAGCTCGCCCACCACAGCGCAGTACTTTGGTGCGGCCTCTCAGATCGCAGGCGGCGGCAACACCGTCACCATCACCAACACGCAGTCCATCGTCGACGGTTTGAAGTCCACCATCGCGCAGATGGTCGCCAACAGCTCCTTCGGCGTGCGGCCCACCGCGATTTATGCGAATCCAGTCCTGCTCGACCTCATCGATCGCGAGATGAAGTCCGAGTTCAACGTCGTCCTCAACAACAAGGAGATCACCAGCGGCTTCACCGTCAAGATGCTCTCGACGCAAGCTGGCGACATCCCGTTGATCCCGGAGTGGACGCTGCCTTACACCGGCACGCCCGGCAACGGCACGGCCGTACTGCCCGCCTATATCGTCACCGAGGACCTGATCGAGTACCACTGGCTCAGCGATCCGAACCCGCGCATCTTCCAGCTCGGCGTACCCGGCTCGCTCGCCTCGCAATATGTAGTGGTCAAGTTCGGCGGCGCCGTAGTCAAGGGCGCCAACTACGCCCACTACCAGGTGCTCGTAGACCGCTAAACAACAGTGGTTACAAATTGTCGTCCTGCGTGACTGCTTTTTGTGCCCCATTCATGCGCAGCTTCATCGCGCATGAGTGGGGTCCTTCGCTGACCACTGCTAACGACCACTGACAACAAACACTTTCCCTTTGCGGCCTGGCGTTTCGGGGGTTTCGCCGGCCGCGATCCGCGCAACGAGCTAGACGCGCCCCGTCACCCGACGGGTGCTGCGCGCTCGTCTGCGTCAACAGCATGTTTCGCCGATCACCGCGACACATGCTCAAGAGAAGCCGGGCCGGTCAGGGGTGGCTGGCCCGCTCTCTTCAAGCCACTTCACGGAGGCACCAGCAATGGGTTATCTCGATCCCACGGAATACGTGCAACATGGCCTTACCGCCGACACCACCGACGACTGGATCGCCATGGCGTCCGCGCTGATCGACGCGCACTGCCGCCGGCCCAGCCTCGCGGTCACGCAGTATGTCGAGCGCATCCGCCTTACCGCAGGATCGCAGTCCGTGCGGCTCAGCTATCTTCCACTTACGTCTCTGGGCACTGCCACATCGCCGCTCGTCGCAGTGCGCGTCCGCTATGGCCGGCCGCGTCGAGGTGAGATGAACCAGATGCAGGACCCGATACTCGCACAGGTCGCGTATGCGTTTGCCATCCCGGGCAGTTGGAGCGCGCTCGACCTCACCTACGTCGATCTCAATTCCGTAACCGGAGAAGTTACATTTCCGATGAACCTCCTTGGCATGAGCTACAACGAGGTCGAAGTCACCTATACCGCCGGCCTCGCTGTCATCCCGGCGCCGATCAAAATCGCCTGCGCGCAGATCGCGAAGAACGCGCAAGCCACACCCGCGATGAACGTGAAGGGAAGCAAGATGGACACGCTGCAAATGCAATACTTCGCCGGATCGCTGGTCGACCCCAACGTGCAGCGCATGCTCGCACCCTATGTCGCGCAAAGGTTGGGGTGACTTCCATGATCGCGACCCGCGCAGCAGACGTACTCCTTCGCGCCATGGGCGGACGCAGCGTGATGCTGCGCATGCCCGCGCCAGCCGTGCCTTCCGACGCCGCCGAGCAGCTCGGCCTCGCGACCCCAGGCTTTCAGGACTTGCCGCTCTCGCCCGTCGTCTTTCGCAAGGCACGCGCCGCGGTCGTCGCAGGCAAGACGACCAAGTGGGAGCTGCTCGTTTCCGCGACCGCCGTCGAGAACATCGTAGGCTCACTCAGTTACGCCGCCGCCAGCGTGCTCTTCGCGCAGGCCTTCGGCATCTTGTGTGACGACGGCTTGCTCCAGATCATCTCCGCCACCGACGAGCAGGCCAACGGTCAGCCTTACCTCTATCGCCTCATCCTCCGCGCCTCACAGGGGCAAACGGTTTAGCCACGCTTCTGGGTAAGCCAAGCCTTCAGCCTTGGCATTCCCGCCCGCATAAACAAGGGGCTCTAGCCCCTGAGGTCAAAAATGCAGAACGCAAAAGACACCTTCTACATCACGCTGCAAAGTCGCCTGGCCGCGCTGAACCCAGCGCGCACCCTGGTGCTGCGTGGCGTCACGCGGCCCGGCACGCTGGTCGACGAGAACGAGTTGCCCACCGCATTCGTCGCCATGGACGCGTTCCGCCTGCAGTGGACCAGGCTGCGGGTGAACGCCTCGCCCATTCCCATTCCCATTCCACTGATCGGAATGGAATGCGCCATCCACTACGCGACTGACGGCAACCCAGGCAGCGGTGGCATGGATCGCGGCCGCACGCTCGCCTCGATGGACGCCGAGCTCTCCGCTGCCCTCGCAGCCGAGCCGCATGCCGTCCCCAAAATGAATTACTCCACCACGCCGCCTACCGAGATGACGACGAACATCTTCTGGGCCGATCCGGTCTTCGGCGAAGTCACTACCACCGGCGAGCGCCTCGCCCGCACCGCTACCGTACAGGTATTCAGTTACCAGGAAGCAGGGGAACTGTGAGCACACCATCCGTCGCACCCATCAGCCGCGGCGTGCGCGCATACTTCGCGCCCGTCAACCGCGCCGCCTCCGCACCCTCAATATTCGACGCGGCACAATTAGGTCACTTTGCGTTACACACTCCGCCCGCACCGTGGACCGATCTCGGCTGCATTAGCAAATTTGTGCGCAAATCAGGAACAAGAGTTGATGCGCTCCGCAGCGGCTCTCCTGCGGCCGTCTCCGCGCAGGTTCGCTCCGAGATCGACGCGACTGTTTCTTTCGAATTCGAGACCTGGGGCAAGCTCCAGGTCACACTCGCATCCGGTTCGCAACAGACGAATCTGTTGACGACAGCCGCAGCAGCTGTTCCGAACGGAAGCGGCGGCCTGGCTGCGACGCCGGTCCCCTTGCTAACCGGCACGGGACCGGCGTCGACCGCAAACAGCCTCAACGTCGGCGCGGCAGCAGCGCAATTTGCCGTTGGCAGCCTGGTCGCAGTCGACGTCGACTACGCTGACCAGCTCGGCTACATCGGCACTGGCGTCAGCTCCGCCTACGTAAAGTCCGCGGCTGCCGTCGCAAGCGACATCAACTACGTTCGCCGGGTCACGCTCAACGTCGCCGTCGTCACCTCCATCGCGGGCAGCATCCTCTCACTCGGAGCACCCCTGCCCGCAGGCGCTCCAGCCGCAGACATGCAGGTCAGCCAACTCGTCGGCTTCTGCGATCGCGAGGGCGCCAGCTTCTTCCAAGAGTGGTCAGCGCTCTTCGTCATCGAAGGCGCGCAAGGCGACCGCATCCTCTTCCACTACCCGCGCCTGCAGGCGATGCAGGGCTCGTCGGAAGCCGTCGAACCGATCGCCGCACCGCTCACATCCGTCCGCCTCGCCGGCACATTCCGCGCGCTTCCGGTGAGGGACTTGAACGACGGCGAAACCGTCCTCTGTTTCCGCAGCTACCTGCCCGCGCCACTGCGGTCCACGTAGCCGCCACTGTTCACAGTCGTCATTCTGAACCGCCAGGATCTCAGCCACCCACGGCTGTCAGTGTGATCCGCCGGAATCACAGACGCCCAAGGTTGTCATTCTGGCGCAGCCAGAATCCCCGTATTTACTTTCGCTTTCCCTAAGGAGATTTCAATGCACTGGAAACCAGCAAGCTGGATCTTGATTAGCGTGCTTCTCGCCGCCTGCACTGCGAGCGCCTCAGCGCAAATCGCAACCACGCAGGTTACAGATACTATTTACCACGCTGACGGCACACCTGCCACTGGCACTGTCCTCATCAGTTGGCCCGCATTCACCACTGCCAGCGGCGAATCGATTCCCAGCGGCAACACCTCCGCCGCGATCCCAGCCAACGGCGGGCTCAGCATCGCGCTCACGACCAACGCCGGAGCCTCGCCCATCGGCACGTACTATACCGCCGTGTATCACCTGGACGACGGCACGGTAAGCCGCCAGTACTGGGTGGTGCCCGCAAGCCTCGCGCCGGTAAGGATCTCCGCCATTGAGAGCATCGTGCTGCCTACCTCCGTCGCCATGCAGATCGCGAGCAAGAGCTACGTCGACACCGCCATCGCCGCATCCACCGGAGGTCTGGGCCAGAAAGTCCTAATCCTGCCGTCCACGACTCAGACGGTTGTGCAGCCCACAGGAACGCAGCTCGACGTCAATAATCTCAACGGCACGCTTTACGCCTCGCAATATGGTTCCGGAAGTGGCAACAACGGAATCGCCAACGCGGCCGCCAGCTCCGACTGCAGCGGCGGTTGCGAAATCGTTGCCGAGCCAGGCTACACAACGGAGCAATTCTCCGCCGCAGCGCTCAACGACCAGACTCACGTGCACGACACGCGCGGCGGCCGCCAGGTCGACAGCTACAAGAACCCGCTCGACCAGGTCGGCCACGGCCCCTCCGCGGCGCAAGTCATCGACGCCGTCTCCACGCAGAGCGAGGCGAGCATCTTTCAGCAGACCGGCAGCGAGGTACCCGGCGCGATGGGCGTCGTCATCTCACAGGAGGGCCTCGCCGGCGGCTCCAACCTCTTCCCGGAAAATATCGACAGCCGCGTGCCGTACTTCAAAATGGGCTTCAGTGCCCTGACCGTGAACGGCACTTACAACACGCAGGGCCAACACGTTCTGGTGTCGCAGGACATCCACTGCTACGGCGTCGGCGACTGTTTGATGGGCTCGCGCTCCCTGCTCGCATCGGGCGGCATGCGCGACTCCGCCGATGAGGGCGCGCACCCCTTCGACCTACAATCGCATGAGGACTCGCGGGTCTTTCTCGGCACTTGCGCCACCCAGTGCACGCTGGGATCTACGTCGGTGATGGTCGCGCCGACCGCAGCCGCCGGCACCCAGGGCGACGGCCGCTTCCTCATCAACACCGCACCCGCGAAGAGGATCACCAGCGAGAGCACCGGCGGCACACTGATCGGAGGCAACTCCACCGGACCCCATGCCTCCGCTCAGTTCGCGGGCACCCATTTTCCCGTCAGCGTCTTTCTATCGCTAGGCCAGGCTGTTCCTTCGCAGGCAAGTGATATTGCACCTGGCACGGTTACATTCTCCATCGCTGGCAGCGGCGTGCCTCCCGGATACGCTACGAATACAGCGGCCATTGGCAGTGCGAACGGTCTGGCGTGCGTGGTTGACCAAACCTCCGGATCCGAGCCAAACAACTATGAGATGGCGCCGTACACCGTGGTCGACGCGACTCACCTGCGGATGACCCTGAACAAACCGCATCAGCAACTCGCGTCGCTGGCGTTCGGCGGCCTCTGCGGCTATGGCCTGGAGCAGACGGTCGACACCGCCGGCGGCATTCGCCAGTTGTTCCCGGTGCTCGGCGCCACTTCTGCCACCAGTCTTTACTACGCGGGCGCCGCAACGCCGATTGTCGGCATCATGGGCCAAACCTCCGCGTTCCTCAACGTCAATGCGTCCATTGCATCGCTCACGCGCCTTGCCGGCTTAGTCACAGTCATCACGAACAGCAATCTTGCCGCGAATATTAATGGCCTCAACGTCACGATCGCAGGCGCTGCGGACTCGAGCTACAACGGAGATTATCTTGTAACCACAACCGGAACGAATTCCTTCAGCTACGTGCAGAGCGGCGCAAACAGCTCTACCAACGGCGGCACAGCCTCGATTCTTACCGGCGGGTTTGCGCTGTATCCCATGGCCGAAGTCCTCAGTGTCTTTGACGAAGCGACGAAGAGCATCGACGGCCAGTTCACGCTTGCTCCGAACAGCGTTGCCTGGGCCGCCAACGACACGGTCGAAGAGCCGCACTTCTACCAGGAGAGCGTCACCGCCGACACCGAGTTTCTTGGCCAGTCCGTGCCGCGTCCCTCCGTCATCACTCGTGCCGGCCTGCAGTATCAGCAGAACAACGGTCCGGGGTTGATCGGCTGGTCGATTCAGAACGCTGCGCCCACGGCCAACTACCTCGGTTACGGCGGCACCCACACCGTTCCCGATGGCGCGTACGAGGCGACTGGCGTGTGGCGGCGCACCATGAATCTTGCCGCCGGCGAACAGGCTGCCTTCGCCATCCACTGCAACCTACATGGCTGCGGCAGTTGGAACTCCGGCTACAACCTCTTCGAGCTAGACTCAAGCGCGGGCGCGGACACCATAAGCTATGCGCCCCCCTCCAGTTCCCTCTCGCTGAACCTGCGCGGCACAGCCTACAGCTTCACACCGCAGGCCTTCAACGCAGGCACCATCAACGTTGGAACGCTGAACGCGACGACCATCAACGGGGTCGCCATCGGCGGCTCGCACACTACTACAGTCACGCTGCAGCACACCTTCGCCGGTGCTGGAACCTTCAATTACGCGCACAGCCTCAGTACCCTCTACCCCCTGATGACCTGCTACGTCAACAGCGGATCGCCCGCGTATACCGCCGCCAACATCGACATCAATCACATCGCGATTACTGTGACTGCGGCGTCGGACATCACCTGCACCTTCGGAAATTAGGAGAGACCTATGTCTGAGATCTACGCACCAGGTTCTATCGCAGGCCCACAAGGCCCAACCGGACCTGCGGGTTCGCAGGGCAGTGTCGCCGCGCTCGCATCCAGCGTTTTGCCCACGCCCGTCAACCTCTTCAACTTTGCAGCAGCGAAAGAGAACTATGCCACGCAAAGCAATGGCTCTGTCACCGGCCCTCACACTGGCCTGGGTGGTGGCCCCTGCTGGTCTACCAACCTGCTGTATTGCCCCGGCGCGACTCAGATTGTCTGTAACCACTTCCTCGCGGACACAGGCTTCGGTGGCTTCAACTCTGCGGGTAATCTGTTCGATGCGAATGGCGCGTTTACCTCTGCACTCCCGAGTTTAGGGAGCTGGAACATTCCGTGGAACACGGTCATCACGCTTCCCGGTACTCAGACGTACGTGCAACTCACCCTGCTTGACGGCCCATGCGGATATCCTCCGGACGGTGCAATGGTTGTGGTTGGGTCGACGATTCCAGGCTCCTTTGTGAGTTTCGCTCCGTATGTGTCGAGCGTGGTGGATGCCAACCTTGCAGCGGCATCGCTGGCATCCAAGAACTACGCAGTTGCGAACGCAACTGCGCTGACGAACTTTCTCGTTCCCACTAACGCGAACCTGTTTGACCCGTCCGCATGCTCGGCACGCGGCCATGTGCTCACGAGCGACGGCGGGATCTCCACCTCCCCTTGGTATGGGGGCGACCTAATGGTGAGTGGTTACATCTTCTGCCCCGGAGCTACTTCCTTCGTCAGCAATATCGAGGTTTTGACGGACGGATATGCC
>JALYIG010000136.1 GCA_030775885.1 Acidobacteriota bacterium
GATCGTAAAGCAGCGGCTTATTGAGCCCTCCATTCGAGGGATCGCCTGCAATTCCCGTGAAACCACCAGCGCCGATGTTCCCGTTCAATTCCGTAAAGTCGCCGGTATTCATCAAAGTGGTCGGAACCGTAAACAACGAGGGCGAAGCGCCGCGACGAGAGTGGAAGCGGTCATATGCGAAGAAAAAGAACAGCTTGTTTGCGGTCTTTGGAATATGGCCGCCGATCGTAGCGGAGAACTCGTTCTGGTGCTCAGCCGGCTTCGGTGCGGGTGACTTAACACCCAGTGCGTTCGTCACCGTGGCCGCCTTCGAAGTGAAGCTCCAAGTGTCAAATGCGGTATTGCGGATGTAGTCGGAAACCTGTCCGTGGTATTTGTTACCCCCGGACTTCATCGTGTAGTTCGAAGCGCCAGCGCCCGAATATTCGGCTGGCGGAGTGCTAGTTACCACTTGAAACTGATCGACCGCATCCAGGTCGAATCCTTGCGAGACCAACCGGTTATCGCCCTGCTGATTGATTGTCTCAGCCGGCATACCGTCGATGTAGAGTTGGCCCAGATAGTTTCCTGTGCCGCCAACAATCGGCGTTCGTGCGCCAGCCTGGGTTCCCGGCGCTAAGGATGCAAACGCAGTGGCGTCCCGAGCCCCGTTATTCATCTGCAACGGGAGCGCCGCATAGGTACTGTTTTCTACCACCAGCCCAACAGTTGCATTTTCCGTATCGAGCGCTGGCGGCGCGGCAGTCACTTCAACGGTCTCGGTCGCTTCGCCCACCGTTAACACAGGATCGAATCCAAGTACACCCAAGGCGTCAACCGTGAGATTTTGCTGCTTCAGGGACTTAAATCCCTTAGCTGATACCCCTAAGGAATACATCCCTGGAGGAATTGGCGAAATGGTGAACGCACCCGAACCCGAGGAAGTCCGCTGGGTTGAGATGTTGGTGGCCGCGTTAATTGCGATTACGACGGCGTTAGGAATCGCCGCCCCAGTACTATCGCGGACTGTTCCGGTAATCGCTCCTTCGCCGGCGGTTTGCGCCCTCAGCGCAAGGGGAGTGGCAATGAAGCCAAGGATCAAAAACAAGCAAAACGTCTTCGCGGCGACTGGGCGAACGCGGATGTTAGCTTTGCGGGTCATATATACAGCCTCGTAAGAGAATCAGTTTTGAACCAGCGTGAAACTCAGCAAAGTAAGACTGGTGATTGGCGAGATTATTGCTACCTGAATGCACGCCTGTCAATGGGGAAATGATTTCTGAAGTCCTTTTTTGCAGGGTCAAAATTTGGCTGGAGAGCGAAACGATGTCTGTGGCTTTGGTACGTAGATCGAACAATCCCGGAAGCTTTACTCGACCTTCATCGCGGCATCGACGTCAAGAACAAGTGCCTCGTGGTCGACGACCATTGAGTGAATCTTTAAGGATTTCAGGGTCAGCGTATAGCCCGTCGACGCAACAGACTGGCTTAACAGCTTGCCCATGATATCCGCGGCGTTAACCTTCATCTGCGAAGGCAATTTGCGGCTGAGAAACGGCACGAGGAGGAAGTTCAGCTCCCGTGACTCGCTGAGGCGTTCAATTCGTGCATCGCGGAACCCCACCGATTCGCCTTCCGCATCCGGCACCACCGAAACGTCAGCGTCGGTCGTCAGGCCAACTCCGATGCAGGCTCCATGTAAACCGGTTCCCAGTTTTGCGTGGGTATGCACATGCACAATCACGCGATCGTCTTTGAACGACACCCGCGGATTCTCTGCGTACACATAGCACGCAGACATTGCATCGCCGCGGATGTAGTAACGCCCGTCGGGGCCGGAGAACAACTGGTTACGGAGCGTCCTCTCCAGCGCCTGGGCTGAGACCTTGACCTCAATGGCCCGTGCCATTCGGCCTGCGCCCAATCCAAGCAAGCCCGCAATCAACACTCCGCGTAGCAGAACTATCATCGGGTTCAAGGATAAGCTATTGCCCTTGAAATCTCGCTGCTACGCGACGATCGGGATCAGCGATGCGGCCGATGTTGTTACTTCGACCGTAGCGGGTTGCAGTCCTTCCGACGTCACGGTTACTCCAACCGTGCCCGCTTCGCCACGCTTGCTTTGCACAATTGCCATGCAGAGCCCATTGAAGGCGCTGCGCTCGGACGCCTTGTCCGGCTCATGGCAACTTGGATCTCCGTTACCTACTCCGATCACGTTTGCCGGACCACTCAACGCGAACACGACCTTGTTGCCTGCGGTGGGGACAGGTCGTCCCTGCGCATCCACGATTGACACATTGATCACTGCAAGGTCCTGGCCATCGGCGGAGATTTTTGTCCGGTCGGCGATTGCGACGATCTTCGCAGCCGGTCCTACTGTCTCGCGCTTGTCGGTCAGCACAACCTTGCCGCCTTTGCTTGCGCGTGCCTCCAGAGTGCCCGGCGCATAGGTCACCTTCCACTCCAGGTGACCGTTTTTCTTCACCGTCTGTGAGCCGAGAGTGGTTCCGTTGAGGAACAGTTCAACGCTGTCCTGGTTGCAGTAGGCCCAGACCGCGACCTCTTGGCCTTCTTTGCCCTCCCAATTCCAATGGGGCAGCAAATGAAGCGCCGGGTCCGCAGCCCACCACGTCTTGTAATAGTAGGCGGTGTCCTTGGCGAAACCGCAGGTATCCAGAATCCCGAAGTGTGAGCTGATGCAGGGCCATTTATACGGTGTCGTCTCGCCGCGATAATCGAAGCCAGTCCATGCGAATCCGCCAGCAAGGAACTCCCGTTCGGCATAGAAGGACCACCACTCCTCAGCGGTATTTCCCCAGGCGGGCTTCTCTGAGTCGTAGGCACTCATGTATCCGCGTGCCTTTTCGTTTGCGAAGATCCCGCGCGTCGCAAGCGTACTCGCCGTCTCAGTACCGATCATCGGCTGCTGCGGATGTGCCTTATGGTAAGCATCGATCTGGCCGTCGTTGTAATTGACGCCCTGCACATCGACCACGGTTGAAACTCCGACACCGCCGTAACCATTATTCATCGCAGTCGTGGACAGGCGGGAAGGATCCAGCTTTTGCTGCAGTGCCTTCATCGTCCGCACAATTCGCGTGCCGCGGGTATTACCTTGCTCCGGCTCCTCGTTGCCGAGCGACCAGATGAACACGCTGGGATGGTTGCGGTCGCGTCGAATCAGGCGCTCCAGTTCGCTCATCCCCTCTGGGTTCGACGACATCATCCGCGTTTCGTCCATCACCAGGACGCCCATGCGGTCGCAGGCATCCAGGAACTCCGTTGTCGGCGGGTTATGCGATGTACGGCAGGCGTTCGAGCCCATCCATTTCAAGCGTTCCAGCCGGTAGGCCTGGATGCGGTCCGGGATAGCCTCGCCGACGCCCGCGTGGTCCTGATGATTGCAGGTGCCTTTGACCTTCACCGGCTTGCCATTGAGAAAGAAGCCCTTGTCCGGATCAAATCGCAGGGTTCGAATCCCAAACGTCGCCGCGTCCTGATCCATTACCTTGTTATCAATCTCAAGATCTGTAACCGCGCGGTACAGATTCGGACTCTCCAGCGACCATATCTGGGGATGCCAGACGATCGTATGCATGGAAAACGTCAGCGTCTCGCGCGCTGCTATCTTAGCCGGCTCCGAAACTGCCGTAGCCACGGTCTTTCCCGTGGGATCCACCAGTGCGGTGCGAACGCGTCCAATCACGTCTGAGTCGCTGTCATTCGTAACTTCGGAGCTTACAAAAACCGTCGACTGGTCCGCACTTGTAACAACGCCGGTAACACTTCCAAAATCGGACCGCACATACGTGCCCCAATTCGCGAAGTGCACGGGCGATGTCTTGGTCAGCCACACATGCCGATAGATGCCGGCGCCCTCGTAAAACCAACCTTCGTCCAGCGACGCATCCACACGCACCACCAGCACGTTGCTTCCGGTCGCTGCGGAGCCAGGCCGCGCGGTCGCGGTGACTGCCGCAGCTCCGAAGTTCGCGAAGTCGGTCAGATCGAGATACAGCGGAGCATATCCACTCATGTTCTGCGTAATGTAATGGCCGTTGAAGAACACAGTTGCATTGCGGAAGATGCCGTCGAACTGCACGCAGATGCGCTTATTCGAGTCGCTCTCCGGCAGGACGAACTCGCGCCGGTACCAGCCGATGCTGGTCTCGGGAAACTCCCGGCCTAGCGCCTTGCCGCCATGCTCCACCAGAATGGAATCGTTGACGAACGGCAGTTCCACGGCCCAGTCGTGGGGCAGGTCAACCTTGCGCCAGGCCGAATCGTCGAAGCGCGGAGCAGCGGGACCGGTGACGCGGCCTGACTTGGCGTATGTGCCCTCGCGGCTCAGTTTGCCGAAGCCAAAATCCTTCTCCGGATCATTCGCGTTGCCGAGCGCGAAGCGCCAGCCATAGTCGAGCAGCAGCTTTTCACGCGCACTACCAGATGGACTTGCTGCGAGTTGGGCAAATTCCATTGTCGGGGCGAGCCGCGATTCGCGTGACTCGGCCAATAGATCGTTGCCTGCCATAACACCGGCCGATGCGGCCAGCCCAGCCTTCACTAAATCGCGCCGCGTCCACTTGCTCATTTCCTTGTCCCCTCGAAGCTCTAGTTTTCGGAGCCCTGCAATCCTTCTCCAGCGCTCGCCATCCACTTTACCGCGTGGCCGTAAAACGTCGATGGCAAACCTTGGGGTAGAAGCTATTTTCTTTGCGCCGCAAGCCTCTTCTGAGTGTCGATGAAGCGCCGGACACGATCGAGGGACCTGGCTTTGCCGAAGACGATCAGCGATTCGAGCAGTGGCGGGCTCGCGGTTTTTCCGGTGAGGATGGCACGCAGCAGCATGAAATTGTCCTTGACAGACCACTCCTTATCGACGCCGAGTTGCTTGAGCGCAGGCTCGAGGTCCTCGACGGTGAACGGAGTCGCCTCGAGAACCGTAAGCTGCTCGGCCGCGAAGGCGATCGTCTCCTCAGGCGTCTTCTTCTTTGGCAGGAAGACCTCCGGCGGCGGCATTACGTCATCCTTGAAGAAGAAGTCGGTCATATCGCCGAACTGAGCCAGCGTCTCAATGCGCGTCTGGACAAGAGGCGCGATGCGGCTGAGGTGGTCGTCCGAGAAGATGGTGCTGCGCAGCACGGCAAAAAACTGCTCCGGTGGAAGCGCTCGAAGATACTCGCCGTTGAGCCACTTCAGCTTGGTCAGGTCGAACACTGGGCCGCCGAGGGAGATGCGTTTGAAGTCATACTTTTCCAGCATCTCGGGCAGCGAGAAGATGTCTCCCTCTTTTACGTTCAGCCCTTTTGAGACGATCTCCTGCTCGGTGGGCTGCGCCATCCCTCCACCCATCAGGCCAAGGAAGTTCAGCAGGGCCTGCGGCAGGAATCCACTGTCGCGGTAGTAGATGAGCGAGACCGGATTCTTGCGCTTCGAAATCTTGCTCTTGTCCAGGTTGCGGAGCAGCGGCATATGCCAGAAGCGCGGTACGTCCCAGCCGAATGCTTTGTACAACAGCACATGCTTCGGGGTCGACGAGATCCACTCTTCGGCTCGGATTACGTCCGTGATGTGCATCAGGTGGTCGTCGACCACGTTGGCCAGATGGTAAGTCGGAAACCCGTCCGACTTCAGCAGCACCTGGTCATCCACGTTGTTGTGCGAGAAGGTGACCTCGCCGCGAAGCTCATCGCGGAAACTGGTTTCGCCTTCGACTGGGACTTTGAGGCGAATGACAGCCGGACGTCCCTCCGCTTCAAAGGCGGCGATCTGCGCGGCGCTTAGCTCGCGATGGGCTCCGTTGTAACGCGGCGGCAGTTTGGCGGCGGTCTGCGAGTGGCGCATCGCTTCTAACTCTTCGGCAGTCTCGAAGCTGCGATAGGCGTGGCCGGAGTCAACTAACTTCTGCACATGCTCGCGGTAGATCTCCGTGCGTTCCGACTGACGGTACGGCCCGTAAGGTCCGCCGACGTCCGGGCCCTCGTCCCAACCAATGCCGATCCAGCGCAGAGAGTCGAAGATCATCTGCTCGGAGGTGGAGACGAAGCGGGCGCGGTCCGTGTCCTCGATGCGCAGAATGAACTGGCCTCCTCGCTGGCGGGCGTAGATGAAGTTGAGCAGGCCGATATAGGCAGTGCCAACGTGGGGATCGCCGGTGGGCGATGGTGCAATGCGAACGCGGATAGGAGCGGATGATTCAGTCTGAGTCGTCATGATTAGGTCAACGTTTAATGGTAGCAGGCGGCGTTGGAAGGATAACGGCAACATGCGGAGTTGGCGAACATGTTGGCCAGTCGTGCAGAATAGACGGATGCTCTTCTCTGTTGGCCGGTTGGTATGCCGCTCGATCATCGCCTCCTGCATTCTTCTCGCCTCCAGCGGCGCACTTGCGCAGGTCGATGTTCTGACACAACACAATGACAACTCGCGTACCGGCGTAAATCCGCGCGAGAGTGTGCTGACGCCGTCCACTGTGAACAAGGCTCAGTTCGGCATGCTGTTTAAGCGTGTGGTCGACGATCAGATGTACACGCAACCACTCGTTGTCACCGGCGTCACGGTTAATGGGGGTACCCACGACATCGTCTACGTCACGACAGTCAACAACAGCGTGTACGCTTTCGATGCGGACGAGGCCGAGGCGACTGCGCCGATCTGGCACGTCAACTTTGGCACGCCGGCCAATCTGCATAGCGCCAACTTTGGCTGCCTCGACATGAACGGCCAGATGGGCATCGTCGGCGCGCCGGTGATTGATAAGACGCGCGGCGTGCTTTACGTCGTTGCGCTGACGCAGACTGCTGCGGGCTTCACGCAAAGGCTGCACGAGCTGGACCTGGCAACCGGGGCCGACCTTCCCGAGAGCCCTATCGTCATCAAAGCGGACGGTTTCGACCCGCTGATGCAGAACCAGAGGCCCGCGCTTCTGCTGGCGAACGGCTCAGTTTACATCGGGTACGCTTCCCACTGCGATCGCGAGCCGTATCACGGCTACCTGATGGCGTATGATGCCAAAACGCTGGCGCAGATTGCGGTCTTCAACACTTCGCCGACCGGGTCGGAGGCAAGTATCTGGCAATCCGGACAAGGTCCGGCAGCCGATGCGGAGGGCAACGTCTACGTCGTGACCGGCAATGGAAGCTGGGATGGCGTGCGCAATTTCAGCGAAAGCTTTCTGAAATTCTCGTCCTCGCTGAAGCTGCTGGACTGGTTCACTCCGACCAATCACGACCTTCTGGATAAGCAGGACAACGATCTCAACTCTTCCGGCGCAACGCTGATTCCCGGCACGCACCTCGTGATCGGCGGCGGCAAGGAGGGCGTTCTTTACACACTGGACACGCGCAATTTTGGGCATCTCGGCGACGAACACGCGCTGCGGCACTTTCAAGCGACCGCCTCCCATCTGCACAGCCTGGTGTACTGGATCAGCGATAAAAAGGGGCCGCTGTTGTACGTCTGGGGCCAGCGGGACAAGGCCAAGGTATACGAGTTCAACGGTGAAAAATTGCGCGAGACGCCGTCCGTAATACGTGACATTCCCAACCAGGGGCATCCGGGTGCGATGCTGTCGCTGTCGGCGAACGGCGGACGGGACGGCATTCTGTGGGCGGCGATCCACGCGACCGGCGACTCTTGGCACGAGTCGCGGCCGGGCGTGCTGCACGCATACGAGGCCGATGACATCCGGCATGAATTGTGGAACTCGCTCGAAGCTCCGGCGCGAGACGATTGCGGGGAGTACTCCAAAATGGCGCCTCCGACCATTGCGAATGGGCGGGTCTACCTGGCGAGCTTTGGCAACGAAAACGTCGGTACAGGCCAGTTCTGCGTGTACGGCCTGCTTCCTTCGGCGAGCAAGAAGCTTGCTGCGGTGAGCGGGGCAAAGGCCCAGGTGGCAGGCGGCAAGGTGACGCTAACATGGCACGCGCTTGCCGGTGCGACCTTTTACCGCGTGATGCGGTCGAGTTCGCTGGAGCCGGGAGAGAAGTTGGTGGGGGCCGGGCTTACGTCGCCGATGTTCAGTGAGCCTGCTCCCGTGCGCGGCGAGGTGGTGACATACAAGGCGATCGCAGTCGATCAATACGGCGGCGAGTCAGCGCCGGAGGCGGTGACTCTTGCACCTCAGAAGGCGATTCCGGCTGAGGAGTAGCTCCAAGATTCTAAGCCTGTTGTTGTCTGGATCCGACAATGGCGTCGATGGGGCTCCTGACACATCCAATCGGGATGAGTGCGAAGAGCAGATCGGGATTGAGGTTGTCGGTGCTGGACCAGTCGCCGGTGGCGGCGGGAAGTACGGCTGGGCAGGCGTTGCAAAACTCGATTGAGCTGGCGCGGTTGGTGGACCGGCTGGGTTACACGCGCTTCTGGATGTCCGAACACCATGCGATGGAAACTCTAGCCTGTACCGCGCCGGAGATACTGCTGGCGCGCATCGGCGGAGAGACAGAGCGGATTCGAATTGGTTCGGGCGGGATTATGCTGCCGCATTACTCGGTGTTCAAGGTGGCGGAGGTCTTTCGCACCCTGCACGCGCTGTATCCGGGGCGAGTGGACCTGGGGCTGGGACGTGCGCCGGGTGGCGGGCCGGTGGAGGCGCTGGCGTTGAAGCGCGAGCGCGGAACGAAGCTGCTGGACGATTTCCCCGACCAGGTGAGTGAGTTGTTGGCCTACCTTTACCCCGGAGAAGCCGAGCACGCGTTTCCAGCGGGACATCCGTTTGGCAGCCTGAGGGTCGCTCCGGAGATGGCCGGTGGGCCGGACGTGTGGATGCTGGGGTCGAGCCTGTGGAGTTCGCGGGCTGCGGCGGAGTTTGGTCTGCCGTATGCGTTCGCGCATTTCTTCTTCGGACAGGGGACCAGGGAGGCGATCGAAGGATATCAGAGGGCGTTCCAACCGTCGTCGCGGCGGGAGCGGCCGGAGGCGATGGCGGCAGTAGGCGTGATCTGCGCGGAAACGTCGGAGGAGGCGGAGTTCCTTGCGGCAAGCGTGCGGCTGCTGCAGCGGAGGATCAGGATGAACGACCGGAGGCCGGTGGCGGCACCGGAGGACGCGTTGCGGGAGTTACAGATGCTGGGCGGAGTCACTACTGACGAAGGTGAATGGCCGAGGTACTTTGTTGGCACGCCAGCGCGCGTCCGCGAGCAGTTGGAGGCGATGGCGGCAGGGTTAGCGATCGCGGAGTTGGTGGTGAATACGATTGTGTGGGACCAGACAAAACGGCTGCGGAGCTACGAACTGCTGGCAGGTGAGTTCGGTTTCGCCGTCTAAGCTGGAGAGAATGCATATCCCTTGCTGCGGCTACAGCTCCATTGCGAATTGGTGGATGGGCGTGTAGGTGGGGTGAGTGGGTTCGGCGGCGAGGTTGAGGACCAGGCGCTCGAGCACCAGGAGTTTGTTGGCCGGGGAGCTGCGGAGTTCGAGGTCGGCACGGGCGACGAGGCGGAGGGCGCGGGTAAGTTCGCGTCGGGATTTGTAGCGGCGAGCCTGGCGGATGAGATCTTCGGCGGCGAAGGGCGGCATGCGGAAGCCTTGCCACAGGACGGCCCAGATGGCGCGGGAGTCGCGCACATTTTTCTCCAGGATGATGAGCATCTGGCGGAAGGTGCGGGCGAGCATGTAGAGGTGGCCGATGGCCGCGTCTTCGCCGCCGTCGGAGGCGTTGAGCAGGCCGTGCAGGAGGAGCAGGGCGCGGGTGCGGTCGTGCTGAGAGATGGCGTCGGTAAGCTCGTAGAGGGAGCGCTGCTTGGCGGCGAGGACCATGGTTTCTACGTCGCCAAGGGTGATGCGGTTGCGGGCCAGGGTTGTCGCATCAGGTGGAGTATGCGGCTCTTCGGACAAAATACGGGGGTTCTTCGCTCCGCTCAGAATGACAGCATTTGAAGTTTGCGCGCTCACGTAGAGGCAAAGTTTTTCGAACTCGCTGGAGATGAGCATCATGTCAGCGCCGAGTGCGTCGACGAGTTCGCGGGCGGCGTCGGGGTCGAACTTGATGCCGCGGGCTTCGGCGGCGGCGATGAGCCATTTGATGGCGTCGAGTTCGTCGACGCGGGCGAGTTCAACGAAACCGCACCAATCGCCCAGGGTTTCGCGGATGCGGTCGTAGCGCTCTTTATCCTGGTAGTCCATCTTGCGCAGGTCGGTGGGGATGCGCAAGTGGTCGGCGACGAAGAGCAGGACAGCGCCGGGGTTCGGCGAGCGGAAGTATGCGTCGATGGCGGCGAACTCTTCCTTCTTGGAGCCGCGGCCGTAGAGTGCTTTGAGGTTGCGAACGAAGATGACCTGGAAGGGCGCCATCAGGGACGGCGATTGCGCACGGTCGAGGATGTCGAAGATGGTGGTTTCGGCGAGGTCGAGGTCGTGGAGGGAGAAGTCGCGGCTCTCCAGCGGGGCAAGCGCAGCAAGGACTCCCTGCCGGCAGCGCTGATACAGAAAGGCCTCGTCGCCGAGCAGGACATAGCCGGCGCGGAGGGTGGAGGGCGAGGCGATCTCAGCGAGGAAGCGGTCGGAGGAGGCGAAGCTGCGGAGGGGGTTCGCCATCAACTTACCTCCGAGCGGCATCGCGATCCCACCCACGACGATAAGACCGTCATGGATGGGGCACCCGGGCTGATTTGGTCGAGCGGCATCAGAACGACTCCAGCATATCGCCTATAAGGGCCTGCGCGAAATCGCGTGAGAGGCGATTGACGGCGGCGGGGTCCTCGCGGATGGAGCCGTTGAGGTCCTGAGTTGACTGGTACTGCTCGCGATAGGAGAAGGCGTCGTTGTGATAGAGGACGCGGCCGTCGCGGGCGGTAAGCGCTACTTTGACGGTGATGGTGACGAGATAGCTGGAGGTTTCGCCGCTGGTGGAGTCGTAAGTGAGCGGAATCTTGGTCTGCGTAAGGACAGTGCCCCTGAGTACCGCGTCTGCATCGTCCGCAGTGTTGAGGATGCGGTATTTGGTGCGGGTGTTGAGTTCGCGGACGACTGCCTGGGTGAGCGCCATTTCAGTGTGATAGGCCTGCGCGTTCGTGGCGAAGACAGGCACAGCGAGCGTGCGGACGTTTCCGGGGATGTGGGTGGCGGAGCCGGCGATGTGGTATCCGCAGCCGGTGAGCGCGGAGGCGAGAAGGATAGCGAATGCGGCGGGTACGCGGTTAGAAAAAAGCGTCCGGCGATAGGCAGTGCGGTGCGGTGGGCGCATTCGACGTGATTCTATTGTCGCACTTCGGCGAGAGAGAATTGGAGAGGTTCTTGCAGAGGGTATCCGCAAGGTATGGAACCTATCATTTGGGGAATATAAATAGAAGGGGCGACCCGAAGGCCGCCCCTGTGGGTGATTGCGATGTAAGTTACGCCGGTGAAGGCTGGCCTTCGCCGCCGAAGCCGGGCTTGCGGCCAGGTTCGGGTTTGATGACCTTCTGACCATCGCCGGGGCCGGGGTCTGCGAAGGCAAGAGGCGACTTGAAGGGCGGCAGTTCCTTACCTTCGATGATGAGGTCGATCTCTACCTTGTCGAGGGTTTCGCGCTCGAGCAGGGCGGCCGCCATGCGGTGCATGATGTCCGCATTCTCTTCGAGGATCTTGTAGGCCGAGTGGTAGCCCTCGTCGACGAATGCGCGGACTGCGATGTCGATCTGCTTGGCGGTGTCGTCGGAGTAGTCGCGAGCCTGGGCAATATCGCGGCCCAGGAACACTTCCTGCTCCTTCTTGCCGTAGGTCAGCGGACCCAGGTCGCTCATGCCGTACTCGCAGACCATCTTGCGGGCAAGTTCGGTGGCGCGAACGATGTCGTTGCCTGCGCCGGTGGTTTTGCGGTGCATGAAGATCTCTTCGGCGCAACGTCCGCCCATAAGAATGGCGAGCTGCGTTTCGAGATAGTCGCTGGTGACGGTGTGCTTATCTTCCTCGGGTAGGTGCATGGTTACTCCGAGGGCCATGCCCCGCGGGATGATGGTGACCTTATGCAGCGGGTCGGAGTGATCCCGCTTGGCGGCGACCAGGACGTGACCGGCCTCGTGGTAGGCGGTATCACGCTTGTCGTCATCGGAGAGCAGCATGGACTTGCGTTCGGCGCCCATGAGCACCTTGTCCTTGGCCACTTCAAAGTCGTACATGTGAACCGACTTGCGGTTGAAGCGGGCGGCGGTTAGGGCAGCCTCGTTAACCATGTTGGCCAGATCGGCGCCGGAGAAGCCCGGTGTGCCGCGGGCTAGGATGTTGAGGTTGACGTCTTCCGCCATGGGGACTTTGCGCGAGTGAACGCGCAGGACCTCTTCGCGGCCGCGGATGTCCGGGCGATCCACTATGACGCGTCGATCGAAACGGCCCGGACGAAGCAGAGCGGGGTCGAGCACGTCGGGGCGGTTGGTCGCGGCGATCAGGATGACTCCGTCGTTAGACTCAAAGCCGTCCATCTCGACCAGGAGCTGGTTGAGGGTCTGCTCGCGTTCGTCGTGTCCGCCGCCGAGGCCTGCGCCACGATGACGCCCGACGGCGTCGATTTCGTCGATAAAGATGATGCAGGGAGCGTTCTTCTTGCCCTGCTCAAAGAGATCGCGGACGCGCGATGCGCCGACGCCTACGAACATCTCAACGAAGTCGGAGCCCGAGATGGAGAAGAACGGAACATTGGCTTCGCCGGCGACTGCGCGGGCTAGCAGGGTCTTGCCGGTTCCCGGAGGCCCGACGAGCAACACACCCTTGGGAATGCGGCCGCCGAGGCGCTGGAATTTCTGGGCTTCGCGAAGGAACTCGATGATCTCCTTCAGCTCTTCCTTGGCTTCGTCGACGCCCGCCACATCTTTGAAAGTGATCTTCTTCTGCTGCATGGAGAGCAGGCGGGCGCGGCTCTTGCCGAAGCTCATGGCCTTGTTGCCGCCGGACTGCATCTGGCGCAGAAGGAAGAACCACAGGCCGAGCAGAAGCGCGAACGGAGCGATCGAAACAAGGGTGTTGACCCAGACGTTGGAGTTCTGGTCTTTGTTGGAGATGTTCACGTGGTTGGCGCGGAACATGGTGTACATCTCGGGATCGTTGTCGGGCTTGGTTGTGCGGAAGGGGTCTCCGTTGGCGTAATGACCGGTGACGGTGTTGCCGTCAATCAGCACGTCCTTCACTTGGCCTGCCTGGGTCTTGTTGAGCATTTCGCTGTAGGTTGCCGGGGCGTCCTTGGGGCCGCCCATACCTTTGCTCACATAGGTGAACAGGCAGAAGGCGCCCGCGATCACCAATACCCACATCAGAAGTTGCTTGACGGTCGAGTTCAATCGCGTTTCCTCATATTCCCGGCCTGAAACCCTCCGCTGGAGAGGTCAGACAGCTTGCCTTTGAGAGCCAAACCCAGACAGGTTCGCCTGGACGCCTGTTCTCCATCCCACATTAGACGCGCTACCGATGCCGAAAGGTTCCGGGTATTCGGCTGACAATCGCCATCCCGGTGCTGAGTTGGAGCACTCAGATACGACAATTACGACAATTCTACCCTGATTGGCACGAAATAGGCAGAGGATACTCAACAATCACAAATGGCTTGAGGTGATTATCTACCAGTCAGGAGCGCGCGCGGGTTACGTCTTTTGGGTGATGGGGGAGGTTGGATCTGCATGCTTTACCGATTCGGGACGGGAGAAGCGGAGCTCGCGTGCGGTACGCTCCGCAACCAGTCCGCCGGCTAGTTGTATGCGGGAGCCGGGACGCGCGGCGACGGTCGGATCGTCGCCGAAACCGGCGAGGGCGAGGATGCGGGCGGTGTCATCGAAGGTGAGGCGCGCGCCCAGCTGGCGGGCGGCGGCTCGGACGACGCGCCGGCGCAGAGCCAGGTCGAATCCTCGAAGCCGCTCTAAGTCGATTGCGACAGAGGCCTCTCCGGGGGCGGTTGAGACGGAGCGGCCACCTCCGCGAACAGGTTTCCCCGGAAGAAGAACGTGGGGCAGCATGCGATTCAGCTCGGACTGCCAGCGGGCTTCGTCTTCCCGAGCCAGTTCAGCGAGATTGGCGAGTGTTTGATCGAGCGCCGGATTGAATTCGCGGAGGATAGGAAGCAGGTGGTGGCGGACGCGATTGCGGGTGAAAGCCTGGTCGGTGTTGGAGGAGTCGGTGCGCCAAGTCTGTTTTTGGGAACGCAGGAAGTCTTCGAGATCAGCGTGGCGGACGCCGAGGAGCGGGCGGATGATCCTGCCGAGGCGGCTTGGATGAGGGACGATTACGACCGGATGAATGCCGCTGAGCCCCTCGGTCCAGGCGCCGCGCAGCAACTTCATCAGAACCGTCTCGGCCTGATCGTCCAGTGTATGGGCGGTAAGGACGGAGTCGGCGTGGCCTGCGGCGAAGAGCTGCTCGAAATACTCGTAGCGAAGGGCGCGTGCGGCCTCTTCGACGGTCTCGGGATGTCCTGCCTGACGTAGGCGGGCGAGGCGGTCGGGCACGCTCGCGTGGTGGACGTGCAGTGGGACTTCGAGTTGCATACAGAGCGCCTGGACGAAGGCGAGATCAGCGTCGGCTTCGGCGCCGCGCAGGCCGTGGTGGACGTGAACCGCGGAAAGGCCGACTCCGAGCGCATTTCGCGTCAAGCCGTTGGCCTGGTGCAGAAGCAGGAGCATGGCTACCGAGTCTGCACCACCCGAGAGGGCCGCACAGATGCGATCGCCGGGGCGAAGGTGTTCTCGGTTCAGTGTGGGCGCGGTCATGGAAACTTCATGGTACTGCGTTGCTCAGGCCGCTGCGATGCCGCTCGCGCGTAAGCTATCTTGTATACTTCGTTGGCTATGCGTGTGTTTGTAATTCTTCCGGCGGCTGGGATTGGTACGAGGATGTCCGTGGGCAGCGGAGGGGGCAATCCAGCCACTCCAAAGCAGTTTCTTTCTATCGCGGGGGTTCCGGTGTTGGTCCATTGCCTGCGCGCGTTTCTTGCAGTGAAGCGCATCGAGGCGATCTACGTCGCTGTGCGCAAACCCGAGATGGAGCGGGTGCGGGCGCAGGTGGGGGAGTTTGGCTTGAGTGACAAGGTCCACGTGGCGGAGGGCGGCGACATTCGGCAGCAGTCGGTGAGCAATGCATTGGAGAAGCTGGTTCAAGAGAAGGGTTGCGCCGAGGACGACGTGATTCTGGTTCACGATGCGGCGAGGCCCCTGATTGATGCAGCGACGATTGACCGGACGATCGATGCGGTCGCCGAATTTGGCGCGGCGATCGTCGGCCTGCCTGCCGTGGATACTATCAAGCAGGTGGAACGCACCGCGCACGGCGCAATTGTTACTGCGACCATTCCGCGCGAAAGAATTGTTCAGGCGCAGACACCGCAGGGCGCACGCTGCGGACTGCTGCAGCGGGCCTTCGCAGAGGCGGTCGCCGACGAATTCGCAGGCACCGACGAGGCCAGCCTGCTGGAACGAGCGGGAATCGTCGTCGCGGTCGTGCCCGGATCGGCAAAGAACTTTAAGATTACCCAACCAGGAGACATTGAATTGGCTGAGTTCTATCTGGCGGCTGCCAAATGAGCATGCGTATCGGCTACGGGTTTGACTCGCATGTGTTCAAGGCGGGCGTGCCGCTGGTGATCGGCGGCTTGACGATTGAGCATCCGGAAGGCCTGGCGGGCCACTCGGACGGCGATGTGCTGCTGCATGCGATTACCGATGCTCTGCTGGGCGCAGTGTCGGCGGGCGATATCGGCACATTCTTTCCGCCCAGCGATCCACGCTGGAAGGGCGCGGCCTCCAGCGTCTTCCTGCAGACTGCGCTCGAAGAGGTCGCAACCGCGGGATACAAGATCGTCAATATCGATACTGTGCTGGTGATGGCGCGGCCGAAGATTGTTCCTATCGCAGGAGAGTTGCGTGAGCGAGTGGCCGAACTGCTGGGCGTAAAACCGGGCGAAGTAGGCATCAAGGCCAAGACCCCGGAGGGGCTGGGTCTGGACCACGTTGCCATGGCACATTGCACGGTGCTTCTGGAAAGCCTGGATGCGCCCGAGACGCTGGTTAGTATGGCGGCTATGGCAGACGCGGACTCGGAAGAAGAACTCAATGCGGTGGTCGAGGGAC
>JALYIG010000137.1 GCA_030775885.1 Acidobacteriota bacterium
GATGGGGAACGCTGGGCAGACCGTCTTTCAAACGGCAGCTACGCCGATCCAAAACAACAGCTACATGCACACTGTGATCTATACGTATGCCAACGGCCCATGGATCGTGCAGCCGTACTTCCAGTACCAAAACCTGCCGACCAACCTGAAGGTAGGCGTCCCCAAGGCCACCTCCTCTACTGGCGGCGCGTTGACTGTCAGCTACGCATTCAAGAGCGGTTTCTCGCTTCCTGTGCGCTACGAATACCTTACGAGTTCGGGAACTCCAATCGATGGATCGGTCAACTTGTTGGGTTTTGGAGCGGGCAGCGCGGGCACCACTTTCACCGCGACGCCAACCTACCAAAAAGGAGGCATGTACCTTCGCAGCGATCTCGCTTATGTCCACGCGAGCAAATACACGATTGGAAATGTCTTCGGTCCAACGGGAACCAATGAGAGCCAATTCCGGGGCGTGCTTGAATTCGGCTTCATCTTTGGCAGCAATATCACCGAAAAATAGCCGAATCGGGGCGCTGACTCTGCGGGGTCATTAGTCCCCTTTCCGGTCCGAAGCGCTAAGTCTATGCCGCGTCTCTTGCGTTCGAGGCGGCGCGGCACAGTTCTAAATCTGTCGGCAAAGAGAGAAATAACGGAACCCTCATGCAGCGCAGCAGAGAATAAAACATCATTTTGAACGACCAGGAGACAGTACATGGCAGAAGAGACATCCGCTCCGCAAATGCAGGCCACACTTGGTCTGACCGGCTTGACCAGCAACGCCATGGCCCTGATTGCGCCAGGCGCATTCCTTTGGCTCACCTTCTTCATCCAGGCAACGACCGGTGCGACGTCCCCCTCCATGTGGATCGGGATCCTGGCCGCGCTCCTTCTCTGTTTGGCGACGGCCGTCTCCTATGCTGAAATCTCAAAACTGTATCCCGGTACGGGCTCCAGCTACTACTACGCGGAGCAAGCCCTCCTCTCGAAGGACGCGACCTTCAAATACGCGCGTATCTCGAAATTCATCGTTGGATGGGGTTCTCACCTTTACTACTGGGTTTACCCCGGCGTCATGGTCGGCGTTACTGGAATCTTCGTCGGATATGTCGTTGGCTTTCTCTACCCAAACTTCATGAGCGGTTCCAACCCAGGACCACTCTTCATGTCGATCGTGGCGGTTATTTTTACCTTCGCCGTCGCGTGGATCGCACAGCGTGGGGCCAACGCTTCCACCGCTGTGAACCTCGCGATCAACATCATCCAAATTTCAGCGTTGGTTCTGTTCAGCATCCTGGCCATCGGATATCGCGTCAATCATCCTGAAGGCTCAAAAGCGCTAAACTACGACTCCACCTCGCTCGCCACGTATGACTATAACTTCGCCACCAAGCCGGACGGCACGGTTATCCGCGACGCCACCACCAGCGTCCCTGCTCCACAACTCGACGCGGCCGGCAAGCCTGTTCCTTTCACCATCAGCTACGCGGCGTACGATTCAACCGGAAAGTTTCAGGCGCATCCTAACGGAAAGTCCGTCGTTTCCATACACAGCTTCAACTGGATGATGATTCAGGCAACTGTCGCCATTCTGATCCTGGTCGGATTCGAATCGGTGACAGCGATGGGCGCTGAAGCAAAGAATGCTAGACGCGACATCCCCAAAGCAGTTATCTTCTCGCTCCTCATCCAGGGACTGGTGTGTTATCTCATCGAGTATTTTGCGGCGAACTACTTCCTGAACTCTGGCTACACCATGCAAAGTGCGGCAGGTTCGGCCGCACCCATCGGCGACATGATGATCATTGTCGGCGATGCTCTGCTGGGTCCCGGACATGGCAAGTACTTCATGCTGGCTGAGGCAGTCACCGTGTTTCTCGCGCTGATCGGCACCACCCTGGCCTGCATGAACACCGGCGCTCGCGTGACCTACGCGATGGGCAAGGACGATGAAGCTCCCGAGCACTTCGGTATGCTGAACGCGAAGACTCTCACCCCTCACCGCGCCGTGCGCACGCTGTCTTTCATTACGGCGTTCATTGGAGTCATCGCCATCTCGCTCTGCTTCGGAGACGGTTCTGCTCCCACGGATGCCACCATTGCTGCACTGCCCCCCGGCATCTTCTCCCACTTTGGGTATCTCTCGCACGACCACCTGGCCGCGCTTCCCAACTCGCTGTTAATGATTACCCTCACCTCCAACTTCGGCACGTTCATCCTGTACGCGCTGAGTTGCATATTGTGTATCGTTGCTTATCACAAGCGTCCCGACCACAACCTGGTCAAGCACACGCTCATACCTGTGTTCGGCTTGCTGGCAAACGTTGGATGCATGATGTTCTATCTGATCGGCCCCTTCCTCGGAATCGGTACAAAGATGGAACCGCTCGGCGCTTTGGCCATCTCAGGCCTATGGGGTCTCTACGGAGCGTTTTACTTCATGAAGTCATCCAAGGCAAAGGGCAAGCCGGTCTTGCTTACAACCAAGGCCTGACTCCCAGGAAGAACGAATACACTGTGCATGCAGGTTAGTCGCCTGGATTACCGCCCCTCCGGGAAGCACTGGAGGGGCGGTTCTCCTTACCCTGTCTGAACAGCCAATCCCGCGCAAGACAACCGGCCGAATGGTATGGCGGTGAAGCTCCATGTTGGATGTGGTCTTTGGACAGGCAAGCGATGTCGGTAGAGTGCGGCCGCACAACGAAGACGCGGCCGGCGCGATAACTCCCAGGTCGCGTCAGGAATCGCGCTCTCGCGGCTGGATGTTCGCAGTCGCGGACGGCGTCGGCGGTCTTGATCTCGGCGAAGTGGCCTCGGCCAAGGCGATCCAGGTGATCACCGAAGGATTTGCCCGCTCTACCGAAGGAGCCTCGCTGGCCAGCCTGTTGCCCAGCCTGATCCAGCAGGCGAACTCAGCCGTGCATGACGAAGGCCTGCACGCGGAACGACGCGGACGGCACATGGCCACAACCATCGTCGCCTGTGCACTGCGCCATGACCAGGCGGTCATCTCCCACGTTGGAGACTCTCGCTGCTACCAGGTACGCGATGGCAAGGCTACGCAGCTTACTCGCGACCACACCTGGGTCTCTGAGCAACGCAAGCTCGGCCTCATCACAGCCGCAGAAGCGGAACGATCGGAGAGCCGCCACGTCCTCACCCGCTCGCTCGGTCCTGAGATGTTCGTCACCGTCGACACTACCAGCGTGTCTCTCAGACCTGGTGATCGTCTCGTGCTCTGTACCGACGGCCTTTACGGCGGTCTTTATCCCGAAGACATAACTCGCATCACGATGCAAAACAAGGATGCCGAAACCCTTGCGCGCGAACTTGTGAACTATGCGGTTGAAGTCGATGGGTCCGACAATGCTACTGCCCAGGTCATCCAGGTCCGTTCGGTCGAGCCCATGGGGATGTATCGCGGCCGTCTTTACCCGCTGCCGTTGCAGTAATTTCAACGTCCGTAGGCATCCCGCATCGTGGTGCCCGATGACCCTGTTAACCGCAGCGCGGACCGGTGCGGCTACAATGAACATCGAAGCGGGAGTAGTTCAGTGGTAGAACCCCACTCCCGTTGAAGCACTTGGGAATAACGTCAGCTCGTGCAAGTGAGTAGTGTCCTGAACGACGCCCACAAGCACATCAAAAGTGCTGAAAGACCCGCCTCTTAAACCACCCAAAATCAACAGCAGTATCTCGCCGATCCGGCTGTCCCAAAAGGTGTGGGTTGTGAAACAGTGCTAGAAAGAACTAGGGCGTCAGCGACATGGCACGCGCGGTTTTGGGTCATCGAGTCAAGGATGACTAGCGCAGCTTAGGGTTGGTAACGCCATAGATCATTGAGACCAACTCCTCCGAATAACCAAAAGGCACCGGTTTTATCCGTCGAATTGCCTTCTTGGGAACGAGGTCCAGGAGTATTCGTTGCTGCGGCAACGCCCTGAGTTCCATAGACCCCCAGGGTGCCCCCTGGGTTCGAATTGAAACCGCCCATCCATGCCCACTGTTTGATTGTCAGATTGAACTTCCACAGATCATTGAATCCGTCGCCGCTGAAAAGCCAGAAGTTATCACTGCTGTCATTCCAACCGACAGCGGCGTTGCGGCTTCCAGGAACATTGGCGGGGGCAGCAACTCCCTTCGTGCCAATTATCCCCGCAGCGTTCACAACATTCGAACCACTCATCCACGTCCACTGCATGGTCGCAGTATTGAGTTGCCATAGATCATTGAGGTTGCCCACGTTTCCCGCTGAATCGTATCCGAACCCACCAAAGATCCAAACATTGCCGTCCGGATCTACGCTGCCTGCAAAGTAACTGCGTGCGCCGGGGTAATTGCTGGGTGCGGTTACGCCCTGCGTACCGTAGCTTCCTTTGGCGTCCTGGGTGTTTGAACCCCCCATCCATGTCCATTGCTTAACCACCGGGTCGTATTGCCACAGGTCATTGAACTCCCCACCCGAAGAGTAATGAAGGCGGTTGCCCCCACCAAAGAGCCAGAACTTTCCCTTGCTATCTACCCAACTCAACTCTTCCGTTCGAATCTCCGGATGATTGCTGGCTGCAGAGACGCCCATGGTTCCATAACTGGCGATGGTAGGCCCCGCTATGGAGGTCCATTGTCTGGTGGTTGGATTGAACTCCCATAGATCGTCAAGCCAATCAGCAGGGCCCCCTGATCCGTATCCAATCCCATCAAAGAGCCAGAAGTTACCGTTTGTGTCGACCCAGCTCGCGGCTCGAGTTCGAGCTCCGGGAATATTAGAGAGTGCGGCGACACCTTGTGTTCCATACACTCCCAGGGCGTTTGGGACATTTGTCCCACTGATCCAGGTCCATTGGTTCGCAGTGGTGTTGAAACTCCACAAATCGTTGAAACAAGCCGAGGTCTGGGAGGCGGCACTGCAACCCCCAAAGAGCCAGAGGCTCCCGTCGTTGTCCGTCCAAACAGTTGGGTAGTCACGGTTTCCTGGATCGTTAGTGGCCGCGGCAACGCCTTGCGTCCCATACACCGCAACAGCGTTTGTGGTCTTACTTCCAGCCACCCACGTCCACTCGTTCAGATCTTGAGGAGGGGTGGTTACTACTACTGTTGCGCTTTGGGCTACGGCAGCAGTCGTTGCACTGGCGATTACGTGAAACGTTCCGGTCGTATTGGGCGCCGTATAATTGCCAACGCTGGTGATTGTTCCACCTGAAGGCCCTTCTTGGACGCTCCAGTTTACGCCGCTGCCGTTTGATACGGTGGCGGTAAAAGTCTGCGTGCCCCCCTCGCGGACGGCCTTTGACGCTGGGTAAATGCTGATTGAGGTCGCGTTGGTGACGTTGAAGGTTACGGGCTGAGACGCGCCTCCGCCTGGTACGGGATTTGTAACGACTACGGGATACGTGCCCTGGGTAGCGAGGTCGGACGCGGTAAGCGAGATCGTCAGTTGGTTGGCGTTATTGAAGGAAACAGCGCGAGAAACTCCGTTGAAGGTCACGTTTGAGGGGGCTAGAGCGCCCAAGAAGCCAGTACCCTTTATGGTAAGAGCCTGCGCTGCAGAGCCAACGGTTAGCGAGGGGGGCAGTAGCGACGTGATCGACGGCGCCGGATTGGGTGCGATGCAAGTTCCGGTGATCACTTGTTCGGTGACCGCATTACTGGTCACGAGGGAGTTGGAGTTAATGTCCTGCGCAAAGAAGACGAGTGTACGTGGAGCGACCCCGCAGGCCGGAGTGTCCTGCCAGGTGTTCGGAGGCACGGTAGCATTCGAAGCGATAAAGCTCGATGCGAGGGACGGAGATGAGACATTTCCACTAACGTCCTGCTGATAAAGGGCGTATTTGTCGTTGTTAGTCAGACCCGAGCCGCCGAGAGAGAAGTAGGTTCCGGCAGTGCCAGAGCAGACTATGCCATTCGCACAGATTGGGATTGATGACAATGAAAGTGAAGGTGACGTGGGAGAATTCTTAATCTGGGCACCCACGGTGCTGGCTACGCTGGGTCCGACGAAGCTCGAATTGCTTATCAGTTCCACGTGGTTCCCAGGAAAAGGTGGGAGCGGATACACTTTAAGAACCGGGAGACTTGATGAATTATTCTGAAACGCTAATGCACTTGAGAGAGGAATGAATCCATCGGAGTAATTGACACCTTCGAATGACATCATACTTGCAAACAATTGCATACTCCCCGGCGCATCGCCCGCCACGACGAAGATCTGCGGGGCATTGCTAATCGAATAAGGCGACACGGTCCTGCGAATGATATCCAGCTTGCCTTTGTCCCCAGGCGTGCTAACAAAGAGGTCGTGAACAAAGGGCTGAGATAGCACGTAAGAAACACCCAGCGAGGAAAGTCCAACGGGCACCATGACTGTGGCCTGACTTGTTAGATAGGCCGCTAGATCTGCCGCGCTGTTTGCCATTGGCGTTCCCATGATTGGACCGGCTACTGCAATCAACCGCGGGATCTTTTGCCGCGTACTTGCCGGCACATCCGTAAGGGCAGAAAGCGTAACAGCCACCCCCTCACTGTGTGCCTCTATATCAATCGACGATATGCCTGTGCACTGGGCAAGCTTGTTCAGAAATGTAGCGACATAGGCTCCACTCGCGTCAATCGCACTCGTCCAATCGTAGTCGTAGCCGACCACACTGTCGTACCCTCCCAATGCCTTAATGTTCTGAATGGTAGAGTCTGAAGTTGTGTAAGTGCTACCTACTGAAGCATTCATTCCGTGCACAACAAGAAGTGTTTTGCCGGTTGGGCATGCTGAATATGAGGTCCAAGTATCTGCGAGTGGGTTGGAAAGAACGACATTCAATGCCAGTGAGTTTTGTGGAAGATAGGTTTGAAGTTTGGCTTGAACAAAGTTTTGGGCCATTAGTTCGATGGACTTGGTAAAGCCTGTCACAGTACTCGCAGCCTGCAGAGCGTAATTGGGGATATCACCGGTGACGTTTTGAGCCGTCGAATCGTATGACCCAGCTGCTCCGACAAAGCTAGGCGCGACTCCATTCGTTGAGCTAATGAAACTTGCCATCGGTATCGAATTTGTCAAATTAGCAATACTGTTCCCCGCGACATTAATTACGAAGTGAAAACCCGGTGACACCGTTGCTCTTGGTCGAGCCTCGAAAGTCGCAAGCTGTCCACCTGAACCGGAGCGGAATAGAAAATGTACTGGGCTGGAGAAACTAAGAGCGAGCGCCGGCCCCACAGATTGCATCGCGAGATTATTGGACTGGCTTGACGCTACCGATACCTTTGATAGTGTGATCGTCGCGTCTGACGACAGGGTACCGGGGGCAATCGTGACACTGCTCCCATCTGTCAAACTAACGGTTCCTCCAGTCGCCGCAGCGACGGCTTGAGAGGTGCTAACAATCACGCCGGCAATTACAACCTGAGTCGAGGCAGACTTGCCTCCATCCTCAACTGACGTTGCAGCGATACTTACTGTATACGGTGTGGGAACTGCGGTGGGAGCAGAATAAAGTCCCACGGCGGTGATCGCACCGAGCGTTCCGTTGCCGCCTAGAACATTATTTACGGACCAATTGACCGCCGGATTGAAGCTTCCTGTTCCCAAAACTGTTGCCGAGCACTGGGTGGTTTGTCCCGTTGGGACTGCACTTGCAGGGCATGAGATCGTGACCGACGTGATCGCGGTAGATAATGTGGTCGAGTTTCCGCTTGGCGCGCTTCCGCCACCGCAACCGCCGACACACATTATTCCCAGTAGTGAAAGGGCGAACCCAGGCTTGCTCGTCATCGGTGCCTCTTCAAAGCAACAATTTATCTGGGGAGTAGACCGCGCCAGTTTAGCATGCGCCGGGTCGCGTCGCGTCATTTGAATCGGTAGCAAGCTGTTACCCGAGTTTCACAACCCACAGTTTATG
>JALYIG010000138.1 GCA_030775885.1 Acidobacteriota bacterium
ATTCCAATCCCCCAACGTCAAAGCTCACCTTAAGTGTAGGCAGTTTCGCAAGTACTGTTGCATATCCGTCGGGCACAGACATTCGTTATCCTCCGCTTGCCATCGTAAACCTAGTCGCCTAGCGAACCTCCCGAAATACGGGGTTTAAGGTCAGAATGCCCTGGCAGTCTCAGTTGCCGAAAAGCCCGATTCAGTGGCAATTGGTGAAATGCTGACTCCGCAGGAGCGGCGGACGCCTGCGAAAGCGCGCTGCTGGACTAAGGGCGCTTCGCTGGACTAAATCCGTGCACTCATGCCAAAGTACGGTTGAGCATTTCTTCAACCGCCTTTCTGTACGCCGGTACGCCGTTCTCCCGGATGTACTGTCTTGCAGCAACTTCGATAGGGTTATTGAAGACATGCGCTTCGATATGTGCTGCGCCAGACGACATTGGTCTTGTTTGTTGCTCGCGAAGCTGATCTGAAACAAGCACACCTTTTGTCACTCGGTCGCGGGCTCCTTTGAGATTGTCAGGCATGTTTGCCAGATCCCATAAGATACGGATTGACTCGACTGCTCGACAACCGGACGCTAAACTGCCATCAGGTTTAGTCGCATAAATCGAAGGAACCGACCAGATATTCCTGGAACCGCGATCCCATTCGAGACGGCCAACGGCTAAGAAACCATCCCGGAGGTTATTGACCTCGGCAGGAGTGACGTTAGCTTCCTCCGGCACGTGGATCGTGCCGACGTAGGCATTCCATGCATGAGCAAGGCGAGACTCAGGGATAAGTCTCTGCGAGTCTGACACAGCGGCAAACTCTGCCTGCGCTATCCGATCAAGGAATGCGCCGATGGTCCAAACTGGCGGAAGTACATCCGAAAAGATTCCCGCCAGAAAATCGACTAGACGCCGAGCGTCAGCAGGGGTTTGGATGGTTGCGGCGAGCACATTCAAATGCTGAGCGAGTTCGCGGTAATCAGTTGGGATGGACGCCTTTGGTGTTCGCCCTCTCATGTAACGAGGCACCAAGAGAGCCGCAGGGAATAGCGCACCGAAAAGCAACAGAGACCGCCGCTGCATCGCATAGCCTCCTCGTACCCAAGCTGTACCAACTCTCAGCACAGCAATCATAAACTGCTCCAACAGCATTGAAAACGGGCTTTCATCCAAATGAGTACGACCCGCCCAGCGGCAAAAACCCTAGTTCGACAAAAGCCCGATTCAAGGGAGTTCAACGCAAGGACAGTAACTACCTTGGCTAACCACCGGTCTCGGGAAGTTCACTTGGCATTGGCGGTCGAACCGCACCTATCCAAATGAGATCGCTTGCTTGGATTTCGGCGAATTCAGCTTGAGCATCCTTAAGAATTACTAGGTTGCGGCTGTCTCGTGGGTCGTGACCATCCTCGTCTTGCCAATAACAGACCGGGCATATCTCTAAAGCCCCCCTCTCGGTCAGAGTTCGGAAGCGGCAACATGGGCATGGAATAGCCATGCCAGCCATCCTCTCAGGCTTTTCAGCGAGGAGCAAGGGTAACCCGAGCCTGTCGAAATACGGGATTTGCGGTAAGTGACCGGCAACGAGGTCGGTTCTGGCGACTTTACCGCAAACGTGACTTTTCCGGCAGTTCGCGGATTACAATCGATACTCAGCAAGCGACAGGAGCTATGACCCTCCGATCTTTTTATCGATTTGTGGCTATCGGCACCCTTTCAATTCTCGTCCGGTTTCGGCGCGGGGGTAAGTGAAAAAGTGATGGGCTGGCTCCGAGTTCAACAACGAGACCGGACCGGAGGCCGATCTGCGCTTGCTGCTTGACCATTTCCGGCCTGATAGAACAGAACCGACGCAGGGAGGTAACGTCACAAAGTGAACCGACTTGCTTGATTAGCGGGCTTTTCGGGACTCATGCCTAGTATGAAATAATTTCGTCTTACTATGGCAAAACGAATGCGGCGTGTCGGCTCTGTCGCCAATGAACTGGTGAGCAAATCCCGCGAGGCAATGCTAACCGCCGTTCAGATTTACAACAATCCGCAGATCAACTTCAAGTCTGAACTGTTCATCGCCTCCACCGTATCCCCTGGACTTACCTTCTACATGCTTTTTATCGTAAGCAGCGTGTTGAGTACCGTCAGTTGAACCCGAAGCCGGGACGGAAGAAATACTTAACCACAAGATATGGAGCTGTTCGACGCTGGAGCCTGGAGCAATGCCTCGAATGTAAGCAATGTCCGCTTGAAGATCTAGTGAAGAAAAATCTCTTCTTCCTTATCGGTATACGCCACGAGATCGAACATCAAATGACCACCAGGATCGATGAGCGATTGAGCGCTAAGTTTATGGCTTGCGCGTTGAATTTCAACGCTGCGATCAAACAACTATTTGGCTCGAAGTACGCTCTCGATCGGGAACAGGCCTTCAGTATTCAGTTCTCCGCCATTGATGAGGCAACGGCTAAGAACCTGATGGATGAGCCGGATCTACCGAAGCATATTAGGGCCTTTGTGTCTCAATTTCAATCCGACATGCGCCAGGAAGATTTTGACGACTCTCGGTATTCTTACCGCGTTGCCTTCGTTCAGAAAGTCACCAACAGCAAGTCCGGCGCGGATCGAGTGACGGAATTTGTAAAAACGGGCTCCGATACCGCAGTAGAGCTCAATAAGGTCTTTTTGAAGGAGACTGAAAGAAAGAAGTATAGGCCGGGAACGATAATCGGCTTAATGAAAAAGGAAGGATACAAGGGCTTTGGGATGCACCAACACACCGAGCTTTGGAAGGCCAGAGACGCGAGGAACCCGGCGTTTGGCTTTGGTGTCCGGGTTGAGACGAGTTGGTTCTGGTATGAGTCGTGGGTCAACGAGGTTCGGGATTACTGCAAGAATCGAGATAAGCGACCTCCAGCAATTCAGGCCATAGTTGACTTAGTTGGCGAGCGGATAGCATAGCACCCGCCGCACAGGCAGCCCGAGCTCGACATAATCCTTCGGTCACGCGCCCATGCCCGTGGACCGCCGTGTCGCGCCGCTGATCACCGAGGTCGGCTTCACGCTTTGGCATCCCGCACCATCTCGACGAGCGCCGCACGGGTTTCCTGCGGGGTAGTGACCTCGCGGCGGAAGTTGATGCGAGCCCTCTTCACGCCATCATCCGTCTTCAAGCGAAGAGTGAAACCCAGGCGGTCGACCGAGGTCATCGTTGCCTCGATCGCTTCGATCCCAGCATGTTTCTTCGCCAGCGAGATCATCGCATCAACGTGGTCAGCGTTCATGTGGGCTAGGATGCCGGGCGCGGCGTCGGCCAAAGGGTCCGGGGTGGCATGCTCGTAATCCCTGGCCTCGACCCAGCCCATCACGCCAAAGCCGCCGACGTAGTAGAGATCAATGGGCTGAAGACGGAAGAAATGGAAGTAGGAGAAATCCACCCAATACCGGCTGCTCTCGTGCCGGGCGAGGTACGCTTCCCGAACCGTAGCAAGGTCGTCTTCTGACACAGGCTCCGCGTTTCCAACCAGGGTTGCTCGGACGGCACCAAGGGGGTCGCCATCAGCAGCAGTCTGCGTGACGAAGAGGCTGCATCGTGGATCAGCCTTCAGATTCTGGGTGTGCATCGCCATATTGCTTATGAGGAAGATGGGCCGACCTGCGGGGTCGAGTGCGAAGGGCATGAGGGAGCCGAAGGGGAATCCGGGATGCTTGCGGGACAAGGTTGAAAGAGTGGCGATCGGCACGAGCGACATGAGAGTGCGGACACACTCAGCATGGGTTGGCTCAGGCAGTTGCGGCAATGCTGGGCCGGTGGACGCGTGCTGGCGGGTTGCTGGTTCGGTCGGCGACATAGGCTTACTTTAATCTCGTTTCTGATGCCAGCGATTCCCTGCCCGCCCGGCGAAACGCCAGCACTTATAATTGTATGGCTCTGCGTGGAGGCCAGACCGGCGCACAGGACGTTGTTGCAGCTTGCCGTGATAATCAACAATACCGGGACTGCATCTGAGGATCACGTCAATGCTTCTTATGTTGATCTTTGTTGGTTTGCTCCTTGGCTTCCCGATATTTACGCCACCGTTCTTTTTGCGCTTGCGCAATCCTCAAGCTTCCTTCCGAGGAAACCCTTCTTTGCAACCCCCGATTTCTCCGGGCCAACCTCCGCTGTTCCTGAGCTTCTTGAGAGCACTTGGACGTGCAGTATTTCTTTTGCATCTGGCGAATGAAATATCGACGACTACAGTTGGGGTTCGGGCATATCTTGAGCCGCCGAAGGATTCTTTCCAAGTACCTGATCGCAGTCATGAGTCTGCAGCGCCACTCCTCGTCCGGATCATCGGAAGGTCTGCGCCTACGATATCGGGCAAGCCACACATTCGCCCTCTCTATGAATTTCTTAGCGTCGGATATATCGCCTGAATTTACGAATGACCATATCACCATAAGCTTGTGCCGAAGAATTGCAACCTCAAACCCAAACTCTGCATCCGCTTCCTCTTGTGGAAGCTCCCCCGATTGCGGCCTCCACCACATACGCACTATGCCATAGTATTCGGCGTACCAGCTCTCGTCAGCGGTTCCTCTCTCTGGAAACCAGAGACGATACCGGCTCGCAAAATCTCTTCGCTTCTGCGGATCCGAAGACCTATCCAAAGCGTTGGCCACATCTAGAAGTAGGTCGTGGCATTGCTTATCAGTTGAGCGAGACGGCGGACGAGTTACTCGGGGTAGAGTCATTGTTTTTTGGTGCAATTTACAACACCTCTCCTGTTCCTTCATTCTAGTGATGGTTAGTTGGTCGGTCGAACCGATCAACTCCTTTACGAGGAACACATGAACGACATCGAGACGGCCAGAGCCCAGATCAACAAACGAGTCGCTGAGTACATTGAGGCTCATTCCGAGACGACATATAGCAGTATGGCAAAAGCTCTCGGAGTGTCCCGTTGGCGGATACAGACGGTCGCGTCTGGGATGGGCGTCAGTCGCAAGACTGGACCAAAACCGAAGAACGTGGGTATTTGCTTGGAAGCCTAATCACCACCTGAAGCAACGCTGAACAGCACAAAAGAGGACGGGCCACGTGATGGCCTCACCGGACACGGGGAAGGCACCCCCGCATTCGGACGAGACAACTGTGCCAAATTGAGGAGAGATGATGACTAAATTCGACCGATTTATCAACGTGCTTGATCAGACTATCGTCAATCGCAAACAGAGCGGCGATGAATACGTGGGTCATGAGCTAAGGTACGGCTCTCATGTGACAGGACACGTCGTGGCCGGTGTCCAGATGTTCCTTCCGCCGACTACCGAGCAAGACGGACGGCTTCTCTACGTCTCAACCTCGATGAAGGTCTACTTCGGAGAGATCGCACCCATTCTCGCCAGTGAAGAATGCGAAGCCCACGGAATTCCTGAGCAAGATCCCGCCGACGCCTTCGCTGGAGAATACGGTGCCTTCCGAGTGGCCGGGCACGAAGGGCTGCGCAACCTGTTAGCGATGGCCACCGATAAAACCGTCTTGAGTGCTACTGCCTTAAACTCGATGCCTCGGGGCTTCGAGCCACTTCGCCTGAGGGGGCTCAACGAGGTCGAGGCCGACCACAGATCGACATGCACCGAATCGGAGCTACAGGACCAGGAGGCGCTGGAGGAGGCCCTAGAGGACGAGGGCCTGGAGGCCGACGCCGATCTAGTGAGTTGGATGGCAACCCAGCGGAAGCTGTACGCCGAAGGTTTACTCCCCGACTGGAAGATCGCCCGCATCGAGCGAATCTCGGGATGGTCCTGGACCTAAGCGTAGTCCGCGACATAATGACCGCCAAGTGGGTTGACGCGGTATTCAAGAAAGAGGACACCAAAATGGTTAGGAGCGACAAAATGAGCAACCTGCGCAGCATCGCCCGCGAACTTGCAATCGAGCAAGTATCCGCCGCCGCCTCAAAGGAGCATGAACCGAACTACGGAAAGCTCCACATCTACCGCGACGGGTCGGTCAGGTGGACCGAGCACATCAACCAGTTCGACCACATCATCGATGGGGAAGCAGAATATCTTTGTGCCATCCCCAGCGTTGCCTGCGTGGGAACTGGCAGCTACTCGTGCAATTGTGAATACTGCGAGGCTGTCTTTTGCCAGCGGGGAGAGGATGATGTCGCCGACCTTGCAGATGAGGTTGACGAAGATGCCCGGGAAGCCGCTCGCAAAGAATATCGGGATGAGCACGGGTATGGATCAGAGGCAGAGGCTATCAATGCTGCGGTAGCCGATTCCGATTTGGATCGCCGTGAAGCCGTGATGTTGGCCGAGTTTGACGCGATTGGTACTCGCTATTTCGACGACGAAGAAGACCAAGAAGACGAATAAGCTTGACGATCAGATCTGACGGCGAGCGGTCCGTGCGGAATCGGGAATACATCCCAGCCCCTCCGGACTGAGCGAACCGCATCGAGCACGAGAGACCCACGGAGACCAACAGAAAGCCGAGAGTAGAGGCACACATATGACACGCACCAACCAAAAAGAAGCACGTAGCATTTCTGCGGAGCCTGACTTCGGAACTGCATTTGATGTACCACAACCCGAGCACCACAAAGGAACACCAATGACAATCATATCCGCGCCCATCACCACCGCCCTCGACCTCAACCCTAACCTGGCCGAGCAGTACCAGGCCCTGCTCGATATCGATGACGAGACTGGTGACGCAGAGTCCGCGCGAGAAGAACTGCTCATGCAGTCCTCCAGCCACTCCATCTCCACCAGCCAGGTCGACCAAATCCTGGAGTTTGAGGACGGCTCACTTTACGATTGCGAGGACGGTGGAGTAGCTAAAGACATGGCCGAATATCTGGACGCCCTCGACACGGTCAACGTCGGCATGGAGGACGCTGATTTCCCCAGTGCCGGGAGCATCCTCGTATGGGGCACCGTAGAGAGTGCCTACTCGCTCAACCCGATCGACCTCCCGCTCAACCTCACTGACATGTACTGTGACGGTAGCCCCTACCTCCTCGGCTCCAGCGATACCCGCGAGGAACCCACCGACACAGCGCCAATTGAATACACCCATGCGCTCCAGTCGCTCATTGGCAAACGGGTCTTGGTCCGCTGCACGCCCAGCAACTACACCGAGCAACGTTCCACTCCGCGCGGCAATGGGTATCACGTCGACGTGGACTATCTGACCTGCCCCCTGGTGATACCCGCCGTTGATAACACCGTCACCCATAAAGGCGTCGTCATCCAACTCACCGAGCCCATGCACCGCAACTCTGCGGCACCATGCTACTCCGCCACCGGTGAGGACGCCGAGGGCAACGAATATGATGTGCGCTGGAAGACTGAGGACGAGCCCGAGTCCGCAAAAAACGATAACGTCCGCGAGTTCGCGGGGAAGAGCTACACCCTCGACTTCGCCGTCAACCTGGACGCCTACACCGTCACCGCTCGCTAACCTCAAGCTTCACCGAGGCCCTTGACTCCATGCCGGGGGCCTCATCGTTTTGGCCTGATCTGCGCCGCACCCGCACGCTTGGGTCGCTCACCCCGAAGTGGGCCATGATCTGGGGGCAGGGCTGCCATGTGGTGCTTCAACGGGCCGAGCATGGCATCCCCCGTCCCATCCATTGATCGGCTTGAATACCTATATGTCAGAACCGATCTTTGGGATGCCGAGGCCGTCACGGCTGGCTTGATGCGCTAGGAGCGAGTCCACGAGGCCTCATTCCTCAGCTTGGGGCTGGCCACTACGGTTATGCAGCAGCCGGTACGGGGCTTGCCAGCTCGGCAGCCTGATCTTCAACGTCGGCGTCATCGTCATGCGATTCGCTGAAGACCTCGAACCCATCGTCTGTCTCCCGGCCCGCTGCTGGCTCAAGGTTCCAGAAAATCTCATCGAAGAACGCGAAGGCCAGTTCCGCCGTGGTGATGACCTTGGCAAGTTTGGGCAAAAGCTTCTGAGCGAGTTTGCGAACTTCGTCCACTGTCGCTGGAAGCTCCTCATTGACAAGCTTGTCCTTGGGTGCAGCCAGCGTCGCCTGATGCTCGCCCACGAGGCGATCCGCCGTCGACACGGGCAGTCTGTTTTGACGAAGGTAGGG
>JALYIG010000139.1 GCA_030775885.1 Acidobacteriota bacterium
GGCCGGGGATCGTGCTCATCAGGTTGTAGTCCACCCAGGTCCCGCCCATCGTGTAGTGGATGGCGGGATAGATGCGCATCGGCGTCTTGTAGGGGTTCTCGTCGGTGATGCGCTGGTACATCTCGAAGAGGTTGCCGTAGCGCTCGCGAACGGTCTTTTCACCGAGGCGGGCGATGGACTCGGAGAAGTCGAGATAGACGCCGAGGCCGGACTTTCCAACGCCGTAGCCTTCATCGCACAAAGCCTTGGCGTTGCGGGAGGCGACGTCGCGCGGGACGAGGTTGCCGAAGCTGGGATAGCGGCGCTCGAGGTAGTAGTCGCGCTCGTCTTCGGGAATCTGGTCGGGCGAGCGGGTGTCACCCTTCTTCTTCGGCACCCAGATACGGCCGTCATTGCGCAGCGACTCGGACATGAGGGTGAGCTTCGACTGGTAGTCTCCGGAGACGGGGATGCAGGTGGGGTGAATCTGCGTGAAGCAGGGGTTGGCGAAGAGCGCGCCGCGTTTGTGCGCACGCCAGATAGCGGTGGTGTTTGAGCCCTTGGCGTTGGTGGAGAGATAGTAGACGTTCCCGTAGCCGCCGGTGGCGAGAATGACCGCGTCTGCGATATGGACGCTCATCTTGCCGGTGATGAGGTTGCGGGCGACGATGCCCCGGGCGCGGCCGTCGACGACGATCAGGTCGAGCATCTCGGTGCGGGGAATCATGGTGACAGATCCTGCGTGGACCTGGCGTTCGAGCGCCTGATATGCACCGAGCAAAAGCTGCTGGCCGGTTTGTCCGCGGGCGTAGAAGGTGCGCGATACCTGCGCGCCGCCGAAGGAGCGGTTGTCGAGCGAGCCGCCGTACTCACGGGCAAAGGGAACACCCTGGGCGACGCACTGGTCGATGATCTTGGTGCTGATCGCGGCGAGGCGATACACGTTGCCTTCGCGGGCGCGGAAATCTCCACCCTTAACCGTGTCGTAGAAGAGGCGATAGACGCTCTCGCCGTCGTTGGGATAATTCTTGGCCGCGTTGATGCCGCCCTGGGCTGCGATGGAATGTGCGCGGCGGGGGGAATCCTGGAAGCAGAAGCATTTGACTTTGTAGCCAAGCTCGCCGAGTGAGGCTGCGGCGGAACCGCCCGCCAGGCCGGAGCCGACGACGATCAGGGAATGTTTGCGCTTGTTAGCGGGGTTGACGAGCTTCATATCGAAGCAATGCTTGGCCCATGCCTGTTCGATGGGGCCGGAAGGAATTTTTGCGTCAAGTTTCATTATTTTACGAACCCCAGCAGAATGCTTATCGGGATGGATATGTAACCGAGAACGATGACGGCTGCGATGGCGCGGGCGGCTAACTTGAGATACACAGTATTGCGCGGATGCGCGAGCCCGACCGACTGAAACATGCTCCAAAGGCCGTGGCTAAGATGCAGGCCGAGAAGGCAGATGGCGAAGATGTACCAGGCAGAGACATACCAGACCTGGAAGCCGGCGACTACATTGCTGTAGACCTCGCCCTGGGTGAAGGTGGCGTGCGGATGGATGACTCCGGCAGTGAACTGGAGCAGATGAAAGATGATGAAGGCAAGAACGATCGGGCCACTCCAATACATAGTGCGCGAGGCGTAGGAGGAGTTGATCGCCTGGGTGCGCGAGTAGCCAACCGGCCGCGCCGCCTTGCTGCGGAGTGCAAGCTGCACCGTGGCCAGGATGTGCAGCCCGATTGCGAGACACATGACGCCGCGTTCGAGCCAGAGCAGTTCGCCGAGGTTGTGCAGGAAGTGTCCGTAGGCGTTGATATGCTCGGGCGCTTCAAACATCTGCAGGTTGCCCAGCATGTGTCCGATGACGAAGCCGAACATCATGACGCCGGTAACCGCCATGACGACTTTTTTGCCGTTGGTGGATTGCCAGAATGTAATTGGTCGAACCTGATTGGGGAGAAGCCCAGCGGTGCCCATCAATTCTTCCCTGCCTTGTCGCGGTGAACCATCAATTTGTAACTCCTTACCTTGTATACGCCAGCGAGTTTATCAGCGTTGGTGCCCGCAGTCACAGCGGTGTCCGCATGGATACGACGTCGGTCCGAGCGAGTCGAAAGGCCCAATGTTCTCGCGCGATAATCGGACAACTATTCCGAGGAGCGAACGCACGACGGACAATCTCCACTATCTGTCCGCATGGAATGGAAAGTCAAGGATGTGGGAGTGAGAGACGCTGAAAGTTTGAGGGCACAAAACGTATGGGTTGAGGATGTGCTCCGCATGGAACCGGCCGATCGCCTTCGATTACGATGCCGGACTAACTCATCTGTATCGCGGTTTGCGCCGATGAGCAACGTAGTATGTCAAGCGACCGCATCCTCTGCGCAGAAGGGAGCAAGCAGGCCGGGCCGCCCGATTTGGGCTGGGGCGGAGCGTCCGCTGAGCCCGGAGACTGGGCGCTGCTGGGCAGGAGCGCGGCGAACCAACAATTGCGGTCGCAGATTCAGCGGATTGCACCGTATTTTCGGGTGGCATTGATAAGCGGCGAGTTGGGCTCTGGAAAGCAGGCGGTGGGGCGGGCGATCCATGCCCTGTCACCTAGGGCGGACGGTCAGTTTGTCGCGATCGATGCGGCGGCGATGACCGATGTTCTTGAATCCGGAGGAGCCGAAGCGGGTTGCAGATCTTGCGTGATGGAAGCGCTGGAGGCGGCGCGAGGCGGGACGCTTTACGTTGCGCGGGTTGGCGAGCTTTCTTTCGTCCAGCAGGGGACGCTGTTTGATTTTTTGCGCGGCCAGGAAGAACGCCGCGACTTACCGGGTTCGGGGCTGCGGGTATTGGCCGAATCCGACCGCGACCTTCGCGCGCTGACTTCGGCGGGGCAATTCCGTCTGGATCTTTATGGCAGTCTTTCTGTGTTGGAGATACTCGTGCCGCCGCTTCGGCAACGGAAGGAAGACATTCCTGTGCTTGCGAAATTCCTGCTGGAGCGGATGGGCCGCGAAGCCGGTGAGTCTCCGAAGATGCTTGGGGAGGCGGCACTGATGTGTTTGCGGCGGCAGGCCTGGCCGGAAAATCTTTGTGGGTTCGAGCGTATGCTGGCGCAGGCTGCGCGCTTGACCCAGGGCGGAGTGATCGAGATGTGCTATCTGGCGGCGCTGCGCTGGGAGGAGCCGGCGAAAGCTGCTGCGCCCGCTCCGGCGAAGGCCGAACGGCTCGACGACGTAATCCGACGGCATGTGCTGGAGGTGCTGACACAGTACGGCGGGAACAAACTGCGCGCTGCGAAAGCTCTGGGTATCAGCCGCTCGACGCTCTACCGGATGCTGGAGGCGAACTCGGCGCGCCTGGAGTCGCGTAGTGTATTCGGATAGCTGCAATGCGCGTGATCGTGCGACCCCGGTAAGATACGGATGTGGTTTTGAGAACCGCGACCGAGGTTGAATGAGACAGTTTGGCACACTCGCATGGGCGTTATCCGTTGGCGTAATCCTTGCTGCTGGAGTAGGTCCGGCGTGGGCGCAGAAGCCTGGCATTGTCGCAGCGCAGGAGCAGAGTCCGGCAGTGCGTTCGCGCGATCTGTCGCGGCTGTTCAACGACATTTGGCAGGACAGGCTGAAGCATGCGCCGGAATACGCGACTTTTTTGGGCGACAAGCGCTATGACACGGAGCTGACCGACCTCTCCCCGCGCGCCGTGAACGATGCTCTGGCGCGTGGACGGGGCTATATCGAGCGGCTTTCGGCTATCGATACGACGGGATTGTCGCATCAGGAACAGCTTTCCGCCGAACTGATGCTGCGGTCGCTGATCGAGGATCAGGAAGGGGCGCGGTTCAAGGAGTGGGAGATGCCGGCAAACCAGTACGACGGCATTCAGCTTGAGCTACCGTCGCTGGGGGACCACACCTCGTTCGACACAGTCGATGATTACGACAACTACATCGCGCGGCTGAGCAAGGTGCCCGCCGCCTTCACGCAGACGATGACGAACATGCAGACCGGGCTGGACGATCGCCGCACTCCGCCGCAGTATCTGATGGAAAAGGTGCTGGCGCAGACGCAGGCGATCGCGGCTCAGAAGGCCGAGGACAGCCCGTTCGCGCTGCCTCTGAAGAAGTTTCCGGCGTCAGTCTCTGCGGCAGATCGTAAGCGCATTTCGGACGCGCTGCTGGACGTGATTGCAATGAAGGTGATGCCGTCCTATCAGCGATTTGCGAAGTTCCTTTCTGTCACTTACATTCCGAACTGCCGCAAGGATCCAGGCGTGTGGGCACTCCCCGATGGCGATGCCTACTACGCCTTCCGCATTCGCCAGAGCACGACGCTGGACAAGACTGCGGCAGAGATTCACGAGATTGGCGTGGACGAGGTGAAGCGCGACGACGCGGCGTTGATGGCGATCGTGCATCAGCTTGGCTTCACCGATTTGAAGACGTTCGCGGCTGCGCTGAAGGCGAATCCGAAAGAGCGTCCCGCATCGGCCGATGCGCTGTTGGCGACGTACAAGGGGTACGTCGACCAAATGCGTCCGCGGTTGCCGGAGCTGTTTGGCACGCTGCCCAAGGAGAAGCTGGAGGTGATTCCGATGCCCGATTACCTGGCTCCGAATCAGCCGCAGGCGTTCTACGACCAGGGCACTCCGGATGGGAAACGTCCAGGTCACGTGGATGTGAACCTGTTCAAGTGGGCGGACCGCTCGCTGTCAGACGTGGAAGCGGTTGCGTATCACGAAGGCATTCCGGGCCATCATCTGCAGATTTCGCTGGGGCAGGAGATGACGGACATTCCGGAGTTCCGCAAGCAGAGTTACTACACGGCGTACACGGAGGGCTGGGCGCTTTACTCGGAGCGGCTGGGCAAGGAGATCGGTTTCTACAAGGACCCTTACTCAGACTATGGGCGCCTGGAAGCGGACATGTGGCGCGCGATCCGCCTTGTGGTGGATACCGGAGTGCATTCGCAGCACTGGACGCGGCAGCAGATGGTGGACTACTTCCACGAGCACTCGACGCTGGACGAGACGAACATCCAGTCGGAGATTGACCGGTACATCGCATGGCCAGCCCAGTCGCTGGGCTACAAGATGGGCCAACTGAAGATTCTGGAACTGCGTGACCGCGCGAAGACGGCGCTGGGGCCGAAGTTCGACCTCAAGGGCTTCCACGATGTTGTGCTTGATTCCGGCGCATTGCCGCTGGATGTGCTGGAGAAGCAAGTGGACGCGTGGATCGCCTCACAAAAAACCAACTAGTGCGGTGCGTCAGCTAAATTGGAACGCTTAACGCGGGTCTTCAGAGCGTGATGAAAAAGGCCAACTCGGGTTGGCGAGCGAAAGGCTCCGGGGATAAAGCCCATTGATATTGTTGCCCCTCGACCGCGGGCTGAAGCCCGCCGCTACTCCGAAAAGCGAGATGCGACATGGACGGTCTCAGCCTTACTTCTTCGCCATTGAACGAACGAGGATTACGAGGTTCCAGACGTCTGCGTCTTTGGCGCGATCGCCTTCTGCAGGCATCTTTCCCTTGCCGTTCTTGATGGTGTAGAAGATCTGTCCGTCGGACATGTCTTTCAGGGTTGCCGGGTCGGTAAGGTCCTTCATGGTCAGGTGCATGTCGCCCACCAGATCGCCCTTCCCGTTGCCCTTCGCTCCGTGGCACATGGCGCAGTCGATTCCATACATCATTTTGGAGTGAGCCTGGGATTCGGCGGTTGGAGTCACCGGGTTGGTCAAGGTTGCGGCGTCGGCCGGCATGGGTTTTTCGGGAGCAGCGGCATCCTGCGGCATAAGGGCCAGAAACAACACGCAAGGCATAGCGAGCAGAAGTTTGAGCATATGTGCCTCCAATCATTCGAGCGAATCGTGATCTCCCGGCGGCCTGCCGAAAAGCACGTTAGCCCGGACACAACTCAAGTCTCCACCTTCCAATGCGGAGGTTCAGTGTCCATCGTCACGTTGGTAAGGCTCGGCGTCACCGCCATGGACGACTGCGGCAGCGAGAGAATCGGACTGCGTCGCCAACCAGGCACTCTGGTAGCCTGTTTGGATGAGCGCTGACACGTACGAGCTACCAGTCCCTGCGCCTGCACTGCTTGATCTGCGGGTTGCGATTCTGGGTGCGGGCAAGATGGGCGGCATTCTGCTGCAGGCATTTCTCAAGAACAATCTTGTTCAACCCGACCAGATCGTCGCCACGGTGCAGCACCCGGACCGTGCGCAGGCGCTGTCGGTGCAGTACGGCGTCGAGGTGGGCACCAGCAATTTGGCTGCGGCCGAGTTCGCGGACGTGATTCTGCTGGGCGTGAAGCCGCTGCAGGTGCCGGCCGTGGTGGCCGAAATTGCTCCGGCGCTGACGCCGGGCAAGCTGATCCTGTCGTTCGCCGCATCGGTGAAAACCCGGTCGATCGAGGATGCAGCGGGATGCGACCTCGCGGTTATCCGTGCGATGCCAAACACTCCTGCGATGCTGGCTGCGGCGATCACTGCGTTATGTCCAGGGCGTTTTGTCTCGCCGAAGCAGATGGGGATTGCGCAGCGGATCTTTGAGACGGTCGGCCGCACCGTGGTGGTGGATGAGAAGCATATGGACGCAGTGACCGGACTTTCGGGATCGGGTCCCGCTTTTCTCTACATCATCATCGAGGCGCTGGCGGAGGCGGGTGTCAATGTCGGGCTTCCGCGGGACGTCGCGACCCTGCTCGCAGCACAGACGGCATACGGCTCGGCACGGATGGTGCTGGAGACGGGATATCATCCGGCCCTGCTGAAGGACCAGGTGACGACTCCGGCGGGCTGTACCGTGGATGGCATCCTCGAACTGGAGGAGGGTGGCCTGCGCGTGACCCTGATTAAGGCGGTCAAGCGTGCCACGCAGCGTGCCAAGGAGCTGGCTTCCGGCTGATGTTGAAGTTCGCGCGTCAAACCTGTAACCGCGGAGGTGTGGCGGCGGTCACTGCTCGCAGTGCACGAGACACGCTATATTTTCGAGTTGTGGCGGCTGATCGTTATCCGCCAGCGATGTTCAGTGGGATCGATTGGAGCACCATCCATGAAGAAGGCAACCTTAAGACTCGGCTCAATTGCAGCTTGTTTTGCGCTGGCAACAACGGCTATCCACGCTCAGGAAAGGGTTCACGCCCTCTCTGGGACGGTGACAGCGATCAACTCGAAGATCAGCATGATTGAGATTGAAACGGATGACGGTTCACCCTCACACTTCCGCTGGGCGAAGACCGCGGCTGCCATTGAGTTTGACAAGACGGTGAGTGCCGACTCCACGGCGGCTGACAAATTCACCTCCAAGGGCCACCACGTCATCGTCTACTACTACGGGCAAGACACCGTGCGGACCATCGTCTCGCTGCATGACCTGGGCGACGGTTCCGTGGTGAAGAGCATGGGAACCGTGGTGAAGCTTAGCCGGCGGGATCACCTATTGACGATCAAGAACGAAGCGGGCACCGAAGTGAAGTTCCAACTGGATGCGAAGACCGTTGCCGACACGGCGACTGGCTTGGCGCAGGGTTTCAAGTATGACCTCAGCAAGGGCGAACAGGTGCGGGTGACCTCAGCGCAGGCGAACGGAACCGATACTGCGCTGCTGATTGTTCCTGCGGCATAAACACGATCTGAACCAGCGCGGCGTAAATGCGGCGCCGCTACCCGCGCTACGCATAGAATCAGGGTGTATGTCTGACTTTGCGGCAAGCCCGGCCGTAAGAAACCGCCTGTTGGGGCGCTTCGCCTGGTTCGCGGTCTTTTATAACGTGTTGGTGATCCTGTGGGGCGCGCTGGTGCGGGCGACTGGGTCTGGCGCGGGATGCGGCAACCATTGGCCGCTGTGCAATGGTCAGGTCATTCCGGTTTCGCCCGGCATTCATACCATCATCGAATTTACCCACCGGATGATGACGGGCGGATCCACATTTATCGTGCTGGCACTGCTGGTGTGGACCTTCCGGGCGACCGCGAAGGGGCAGGCTGCGCGCTGGTTTGCGGTGGCTTCGACGGTTCTGCTGCTGAATGAGGCGCTGCTCGGAGCATTGCTGGTGAAGTTAGGCTACGTGACCGACAATCAGTCCGCCGGACGCATGGTTGTGTTGTCGATCCACCTGAGCAATACGCTGCTGCTGGTTGCAGCTCTGACGCTGACGGCGCGCTTCTTGACCACTTTGCAGCGGACGGACGGGCTGGTTGGGGCGCCGGGTTTCGGCTGGGCGATTGCCGGACTGATGGCAACGGTCGGCGTGGGAGTCAGCGGCTCGATGGCGGCGCTTGGGGACACGCTCTTCCCTGCTACATCGCTGCGTGCGGCTTACTTGCAGGACTTCGGCGCGGCGTCTCCTTGGCTGCTGCGGCTGCGTTTAGTCCATCCGGTGAGCGCAGTGGTGGCAGCGATTTTCGTGATCTGGCTGGTTCGGCGATCGAGCAGCGCGCGTGAGAGCGGCCCCCCCGGCGGGCGCACTCCCTTCCTCGCGAAGTTGACTGCGGGGCTGCTGGTTTCACAGTTTGCGCTTGGTCTTATTGATGTACTTTTGCTGGCGCCTGCGTGGATGCAGTTAGTGCACTTGCTGGGCGCCGACCTGTACTGGGTGGCGTTGGTGTTGCTGGCTGCGGAGACAGTTTGGCCAGTGGTGACGGCGAGGGTCGAGCTGCCGTCCGGTAGCGCGACGACATTGGCATAGGGGAAGCACAACGTAGACCCGGACAGATCACTTCATGTCCGGGTCTACTTTGAACCCAGTAGAAATGAAACTCTGCTTTAGTGCTGCGGCGGCTCACCCTTCAGCGCGTCGCCGGCATTCTCAGTACGATGAGCAGTCGCCTTAGCGACCTTCTTCGTCTTATGGCCCACCTTCTTGGCGGTCGTCTTGGTGGCATGGCCGGTGTCTTTGGCAGCCTGCTTGGTTTCGTGGCCTGCGTCCTTCATGTCCTGGCCGGCCTGCGCGTGCGCCATACCGCAACCCAGACCAACCGTGAGTCCTGCGGCGAGCAGAACTCGTGTCATCGAAATCATCTTCATCTTTCGTCCTCCGGCCTACCTCTGGCAGGCATAGGTAAGGTAGATTCGCCAAATTGGCAGCGGGATGTCCGCAAACCGCACAATCCCCTAGCAGAATGGAAACTGAGGAGCGAAGTGCGTATATTTCTCTTGGTCCTAAGAAATCGTTTTCAACTCGCACGACCGGATGAAGCTCCGCGTTTCCCCGGTGGAATGGAAGCATAATCCCGATGCACTTTGCCCCGATCCCTGCCGTTTTCGTCTTTGCAACGCAATTGACGCATCTCAAGCCAGTCGACCTCGCCATTCTGCTGATCTATTTCGTGATGGTGATCTTCATCGGCTTCTATGTGAAGGGCTCGACCAACACCAGCGAGGAGTTCTTCCTGGCCGGGCGCGAGATGTCGGCGTGGATTGCCGGCCTGAGCTTCGTTTCCGCCAACCTCGGCTCGCTGGAACTGATGGGTTGGGCGGGCGCCGCGTACCAGTACGGCATCCTCGCAACGCACTGGTACTGGATCGGCGCGATTCCCGCGATGCTCTTTCTCGGCATCGTGATGATGCCCTTCTATTACATCTCGAAGACCCACTCGGTTCCGGGGTACTTGCAACTGCGCTTCGGCGAAGGCGCGCGAGCTGTGTCGGGTGTGTCGTTTGCGTTCATGACGGTGCTGATGTCCGGCGTCAACATGTACTCGATGGCACTGGTGATGAAGGTGGTGCTCGGCTGGGACATCAACTTCTCGATGTGGGTGGGCGCGATCACAGTCGCCATCTACGTCATGCTCGGCGGGCTGCGGTCGGCCATCATCAACGAGGTGCTCCAGTTCGTGCTGATCTGGGCCGGCGCGATGCTGATCCCGGTGCTGGGCCTGATCGAGGCGGGCGGCTGGACGAACCTGAAGGCGCAGATCATCACGCGCATGGGCGACCCGTCCTACATGCACATGTGGGCGACCACCGGCAGCTTCGACGGAAATCCGATGGGTATCCACTGGACGGGTCTGGTCTTCGGGCTCGGCTTTGTCATCTCGTTCGGCTACTGGACCACGGACTTCCTGGTGGTGCAGCGAGTCCTCTCGGCGAATAATTTGCGCGCCGCGCGGTTGGCTCCCATCATCGGCTCGGCGTTCAAGATGTTTGTGCCGTTCTTCGTTATCCTGCCTGGCTTGCTGGCGCTTGTGCTGTTGAAGGATTCCGCTGGGCACCTGATTCAGCTCTATCCTGACGGTTCGGATCAAGTGGTCAACCACGGCATGCACAGCTTCAACGAAGTGCTGCCGCTGATGATGGTGCGCTATCTCGGGCCGGGACTACTGGGCCTCGGCATCACCGCGCTGATCGCAGGGTTCATGTCGGGCATGGCCGGCAACGTCAGCGCGTTCTCGACCGTGTGGACCTACGACATCTATGGCGCCTACATCAACAAGAAGGCGTCGGACAAGCACTACGTCTCGATGGGGCGTTGGTCGACGGTCGTGGGCATGGCCATCTCGGTAGGCACGGCGTACCTGGTGATGCACGCGGCAAGCATCATGGACTACGTGCAGGAGCTGTTCAGCTTCTTCATCGCGCCGCTGTTTGGCACGGTGATCCTGGGCATGCTGTGGAAGCGCGCCAGCAAGGCCGGCGGCTTCTGGGGACTGCTGTGCGGCACCGCATCGTCCGTCGGCATGTGGCTGATGGTGCTGCACGACAAGTCGAACATCCGCTTCATGATTTTGCAGCCGCACGCGTCCGCCGACACTATCCTGCGGGTGCAGGCGATGGCGGCGAACCTCTACCGCGCGCTGTGGTCGTGGTGCGTATGCGTGATCGTGACCGTAGTGGTCAGCTACATGACCAAGCCCAAGCTGGAATCGGAGCTAACGGGCCTGGTTTACGGATCGACCGTGATCCCGCACGACGGCTCGCGTTACATCTACGAGAAGCCCATCTTCTGGGCTGTTGTGATCGCCACCATTCTGTTCATCCTCAACCTGTGGCTCTGGTAATTTGTAACCAGTAAGGACGTATATTATGACATCGCAACCCGAAACTCCGCACCACGTTGACCCAAGTACCGAACAGACGCTCTCCATCTGGTTTTTCGTGGGTGTGCTTATGCTCTCCTGCGGATTGATCATCTTTGGCCAGGGCATCTACGAGTTCTCTCACCCCGGCACAACCGTGCTCGCCAATCTCCACCCAGCGTTCTGGTGGGGCATGGTGATGACGCTCTTCGGCGCGTTTTACACCTACAACTTCCGCCCCGGCAAAAGGTAGCACCTAACCCGATCGACACGCCTCCTGACCGATCTCCAGGCGATCGGAACGGTAACATCGGCGATGCTCGTTGCCATGCTTCTTAACGTTCTGTCTTAACCTCAAGGAGTTTCAAGAAAATGTCTCGACCAATGACCATGGGAGTACTTGTAGGAAACCGCGGATTCTTTCCATCCCACCTCGCCACCAGCGGCCGGATGGAAATTATCGCCGCGCTCGAAGCTGCGGGAATCAAGCCGATCGTGCTGCATCCCGATGTTACCTCCCATGGCGCGGTTGAAACCTACGAGGATGCGAAGAAGTGCGCCGCGCTGTTCAAGCAGCATGCATCTGAGATCGACGGCCTCATCATTACGCTGCCGAACTTCGGCGAGGAGCGCGGTCTGGCCGATGCTATCCGGCTCGCCGACTTGCGCGTTCCTGTGCTGATCCAGGCGACGCCCGACACTCCGGGTAAGATGGGCATCGCCTTCCGCCGCGACAGTTTCTGCGGCAAGATGTCGATCTGCAACAACCTGAAGCAGTACGGCATCCCCTACTCGCTGACGACGCTGCATACCGAGGCGCCCGACTCTGCGGAGTTCAAGGCCGATCTGAACTGGTTCGCCGCTGTCTGCCGGACGGTGCGCGGCCTGAAGAATGTGCGCTTCGGGGCGATTGGCGCGCGGCCTACTGCATTCAACACCGTCCGCTATTCGGAGAAATTGCTGGAGCGCTCGGGTATTACTGTCGAAACACTCGACCTCAGCGAAGTGATCGGACGCATCGGGCGGATGGCGGACAACGATGATGCTGCTCAAGACAAGCTTGCGGCGATCAAAAAATACATCCCTGTCGGCCAGACCCCGGAGGCCGCCCTGCTGAAGATGGCAAAACTGGGCGCGGTTATCGACCATTGGATGAAGACGAGTGAATTGACCGTCTCGGCTGTGCAGTGCTGGACCTCGATCGAAGAGTTCCTCGGCATCGTCCCCTGTACGGTCATGTCGATGATGAGCGAGAACCTGATTCCTTCCGCTTGCGAAGTCGACGTGCTGGGCACGCTCAGCATGTACGCGCTGACGCTGGCCAGCGAGACGCCGTCGGCTCTGCTGGACTGGAACAACAACTACGGCGAGGACCCGAATAAGGCGGTGTGCTTCCACTGCTCCAACCTGCCCAAGCATTTCTTCAAGGAAGGCGTGAAGATGGATTATCAACTGATCATCGCGGGCACAGTTGGCAAGGAGAACACCCACGGGACTTTGGATGGAACGGTGAAGGCCGGTCCGATGAGCTTTGCGCGCTTCTCCACCGACGACTTTACCGGCACCATCAAGGGCTACGTCGGCGAAGGCGCCTTCACTAACGATCCACTGAACACTTTTGGCGGTGCGGGCGTGGTTGAGATTCCGAAGATGCAGGAGCTGCTGCGCTACATCTGCGAGAACGGCTTCGAGCATCACGTTGCGGCGAGTTTCTCAACTACCGCAGCGCCGGTCTACGAGGCGGCGACCAAGTACCTGAACTGGCCCATGAATTGGCATAAGTAGCCATCTCGTTGACGGACTATGCAAGGCACGGGCGGCCAGTCTAGACTGGTCGCCCGTATTGTTAGAGCTAACTACACACAGGGAAAATACATGACCGGCCGATATTCTGCTTTGATCAGCGCATCCTTCTTGCTTGCCTCCGTGCTGCTTGCCACCGCCGCACCGGCACAAACAAACCCCCAGCCCGCAGCAGTAACGGTCCCGCCTGCGCGCGTCGTCCCGGAGAGTGGCTATCACGAGACGATCCCGCCCTCGCCGGGCGACCTTAGCGTCTGGCCGCGCGGGATGTCGCCGCAGGAGGTGGGCAAGGCTCTCGCCGAGCATTTCCTCACCGGTAGCCAAGCCGAACGATTCTCCGGCTATCCCTACGTCTGCACCTTCTATGGCGCGATGAACTTCGCCAAACTGACTCACGACGACGCACTCCGCGATCGTCTCATTGCCAAGTTCGATCCGCTGCTGCCCGGGGGCACCGGCCGCACGCCGCAGCGTCATCATGTCGACGACTCCATCTTCGGGGTCATGCCCCTCGAAATCGCAATCCAGACCAAAGGTCTACCGATGTACGACCCGAAGTACCTCCAACTCGGCCTCTCATGGGCCGATCGCCAGTGGGGCCCTGTCGCCGCGGATACGCCTGATGAACTACCCGCCGACCTTAAGGACAAGCTCGTCAAGGACGGACTCTCGCCGGAGACACGGTTGTGGGTCGACGATATGTACATGCTCACCATGCTGCAACTGGAGGCGTACCGCGCCACCGGGGACCGCAAGTATCTGGATCGCGATGCGCACGAGATGGTGGTCTACCTCGACCGTTTGCAGCAGTCGAATGGACTCTTCTACCACGCCCCCGACGTGAAGTATTTCTGGGGACGCGGCGATGGGTGGTTTGCAGCCGGCATGGCCGAGATGCTGCGTACTCTGCCGGCGGACCATCCGGACCGCCCCCGCATCATGGCGGGCTACAAATTGATGATGGCGGCGCTGCTGAAGTATCAGGCCCCGGACGGCACATGGCGGGAGTTGATTGACCATCCCGAGGCATGGCCCGAGAGTTCAAGCTCCGCGATGTTTAGTTTTGCCTTGATCACCGGGGTCAAACACGGCTGGCTGGATGCAGCAACCTATGCTCCGGCGGCTCGCCGTGGATGGATCGCCGTGGTTGGCTACGTGGACCAGAACCACGACGTCACCCAGGTGTGCACCGGAACCGGCAAGTTGGACAGCATGCAGTACTACCTGGATCGCAAGCGGGAGACGGGCAATCTGCATGGACAGGCGCCGGTCATCTGGGCAGCGAACGCGCTGCTACGCGATGAAAAATGAAGGACGCAGCGTGTGCAACTCGTGTGACGGCGGACACATCCGTAGGTGGGGACAACGATTACTGTGTAGTTGAGAGAGGGCCACGCAGAGTTGTATGTGCCCGAAAGTCCAGCCGTCGCTTTCCCAGGGGCGGCATGGTCTTTTAAGGGCTAAATCTGCCGCCAGCCCAGCGCCCCGTTGCGGAATCCGGCAAACTCCGCCATACTTAGGTGTTGGGTTGTGAAAGCAGCGGTCGCGCCTGCTCCTTCGGTGGATTGCTGGATTTTGTCTCTTCGCCCACGCACCGTTTTTCTTGAGAGGATTTCCTAGTGTTGATGATTCGTCTGGCGCGCGTTGGCGCGCGCAAGCAGCCCCACTACCGCGTCGTTGTAATCGAAAAGGACCGTGCCCGTAACGGACGCTCCGTCGAAGTTGTCGGTACCTACAATCCACGCACAACTCCTGCCTCGCTCGATCTGAAGCGTGAGCGCATCGACTACTGGGTGGGCAATGGCGCCCGCATGTCAGAGCGCGTCGAGAAGCTTTTTGCGAAGCCGGTCGATGTGCCGGTGGCTGAAACTGCCAGCGCCGCCTAGTAATCAAACAGTAAACAAGTAACCATCAGGTGGTAGCCAAAGATTTCGATTAAGCAGGTTCCCGTCCGTCGTTTTCATACTCCACTAAAGTAGACTCTTCGCAGGCCCGCTTTCATTCCAGGTGGGTCCGCGTGATCCTCCCTGGCGCTTCATCCTCCAGGGTAATCACGTCGCTGTACCGGCGGAAAGTCATTCAGGCCCTAGAGACCTCACACAGATGAGGCCACAGGACTGAAGGAGTCCGGAGCGGCATACTCCCAAGAGGTGTCTGTGATGAGCGAAGCAACGCCAACCGCCGTAGAGCCAACCGAGCGGATGAAACACCTGATCCTGGAAATTGTCCAGGCATTAGTCGATCAGCCTGAAGACGTTTCCGTAGAGATGCTTGACGACCACGACTCCACAGTTATTCGGTTGCGTGTAGCTCACCAAGACATCGGCAAGGTAATCGGCAAGCAGGGTCGCACCGCGCGCTCCCTGCGTACGATTCTCGGCGCGGCCAGCATGAAGTTGCACCATCGTTTCGCGCTGGACATATTGGAGGACGGCGAAGCCCGGCGTCCGCAGAATTAGCGGACACGGTACGCTCCTTCCAAGCGCTTCATCGTGGACGCTGCAATGCGTGCCTACTATGAAGTGTCCCCTGTGCGTGACGCAGAAGTCGCGTTTTCCCATAGACATAGCTACCCAGGCACGTTATGGACTCCCCTTCGCAGTGGATCGTTTTAGCCCATATCCTTCGCCCGCAGGGACGTCGTGGTGAGGTGCTTGCAGATTTATTTACAGATTTCCCGGAACGGTTCAACGAGCATCCGAAGGTGTGGCTGGCTGCGCCCGGCCTGGCAAAAGGTTCTACGGGCCAACCTGCCGACGTGAAGCCCGCAGAGGTCGCCTCACATTGGCTGCCCGTGGGCAGGAATGCCGGAAGAATTGTCCTGCACCTGGCTGGCATTGACACCATTGAGAAAGCCGAGGAATTAGCGGGCAAAGAGGTGGTCGTGCCGGCAGAGGAACGCGTGCCCCTGGAGTCTGGCGCGGCGTATATCTCTGACCTCGTCGGATGCACTGTTTACGACCATGACCGGCCGCTTGGCGTAGTTGACAGCGTCCAGTTCCCTACCACGCCCGACGGGACTCGCCGGCTGGAAGATGCGGCTCCGCTGCTTGTACTTCTGGCGGCGGACGGCGAGGAGATTCTGATTCCTTTTGCCAGGGCATTCCTGATCGACCTGGACGTGGCCGCCAAGTCGATCCGCATGCAATTGCCCGAAGGGCTGGCTGAGATCAACCGCTCCGGCGATCGACCGGCTGAGTTGGGATGAGCCGCCGTTTTGCACTGCGAATGACCTACACTGCGAGTGACCAGTCGGCCGGCACACATGCGTTTTGACATACTCACCATCTTTCCCAACTTCTTCACGGGGCCCTTCGATCACGGCATCCTCAGCCGCGCCATCGGCACGGGAGCCGTAGCAGTCCGGACGCACGATCTGCGCGCCTTCACGCATGACCGGCATCGCACCGTCGACGATCGCCCCTTCGGTGGCGGCGAGGGCATGGTGTTGAAGGCTCAGCCAATCTTCGATTGCGTCGAGTCGCTTGGCGGGATCGCGGCGAAGGCTGAGCGCGATCTGTCGCGGCAGTCGGTGATTCTGTTGTCGGCGCAGGGCAAGCGCTTTACCCAGGCAACGGCACACCGTCTCGCCAGTCTTGAGCGCGTGGTGCTGATCTGCGGACGATATGAGGGCGTGGACGAGCGCGTCTGCGAATTGCTTGCGGACGAAGAGCTGTCGATTGGCGACTACGTCCTGTCGGGCGGCGAACTGGCTGCAGCGGTGATGCTCGACGCGACGGTCCGGCTGCTGCCGGGCGTGCTGGGCCATGCGGATTCATCGCGCTACGAGAGCTTTGGTGCAGGCGACGATCCCACCGACAGCATGACCGCCGATGGCGTGCCGCGATCCACGCACGGAGCCGGCGGGATTCTCGACTACCCTCATTACACGCGGCCTGCGGAGTTTCGCGGTGTTGCCATTCCGGAGGTTCTGGGCGGAGGCGACCATGCGGCGATCCGCCATTGGCGCAGGCAGATGGCGCTTGAGAAGACGTGGCGCAACCGCCCCGATCTGCTCGCGCAAGCTCCACTCAGCGATGACGATCAGAAGTTCCTAAGCGACATTTCGCAAGCGCAACATTCACGACCCATGTGTTTAGGTTTCGATCCAGTGTCCGCGAAGGACGCAAGAGTATTGATCCTCGGAACACTTCCTGGTGAAGAATCGTTGGCTGCCAACGAGTACTACGCCAACAAAAGGAACGCCTTCTGGTGGATTATGGGTGAGCTTATAGGCGCGCATCCGGACTTGCCCTATCAATCGCGCCTCGACCTACTCCGCAAGAAAGGGATTGCTCTATGGGATGTTTGCAAGTCGGCAGAACGTCAAGGAAGTCTTGACGCGAAGATCATCAAGAACACCGTCGAGACCAACGATTTCGACTCCTTTCTTCGAGAACACGCCCAAGTCAAGGCCATTATCTTCAATGGACATGATGCCGAGAAACTATTCCGCAGGAGCCAGTATGCCTCCTCGACCTGGGTTTCCCGCGTCGAGAAGCACACGCTTGACTCGACCAGCCCTACGAACACCATCAAAAAGACTGAGAAGCTCAGGCGCTGGAGAGACAGCTTGGCTACTTACCTTTAGCCAGTGCCAGTAGCCGGCGGAAGAGTTCTGATTCCGACCTTTTTCATGTAAACTAAGTCCTGCGACTTTAAGCAAGGAATTCATTATGTCTATTCATCCGATTATGCAGAAGCTGGCCGCCAAACTTGAGCGGACAGACCACCCCAAGTTTGGCCCCGGCGACACCGTCCGCGTGCAGGTCAAGATCCGCGAAGGCGAAAAAGAACGGCTCCAGGCCTTTGAAGGCATGGTGATTGCAACCAACCGCGGTCCACAGGCCACCTTTACCGTACGCAAGATGAGCTTTGGCCAGGGCGTCGAGCGCATTTTCCCTTACAACTCAAAGGTTGTCGACAAGGTGGAGAAGCTCCGTTCGTACGAGGTCCGGCGCTCTAAGCTGTACTATCTGCGTGGCCTTCGCGGCAAGGCAGCTCGTCTCCACGAAGTCGCCCGCCCCTCCTAAAGCATCCGTTCCAACAGAAAGGCCACGAATCTCTTCGTGGCCTTTGTTGTGTGGTTGTGTTCAGGCTTTATTGAGTGGATGCATGCGATGCTCCGGAAGTTTGGGCCGCAGGCGATGCCGCTGTCGATTGAATGGGAACGCATGGCTGGACTACGGCCCTCTTGCCGGGCAACACGGCCGGTCCGACAGGGCGCATCATTCCTGTTGGACAAGGCGTCAGCAGAAGGGTCGGCCTAACTTCAGGCGGCAGCGGGGGAGCCTCGATCTGCCCTTTCGCTGTGATGGCCTCTTTCGAGCCAGGCCACGCGTATGGAGCTTTCGTCGTCGTCCCATACCCGAAGACGGGGAACTTTGCGGGCAACAGGAAGCCACGATCGACGGTGACCCAGGCTGACTGCGGCTTTTTGCCCAGCAGCTGCTTGTCAGACGATAACTGAATGGGATGGCCTTCCACAGTTACCGTGAGGTTCGTGTTGTTGAAGGCGCCCGGCTGCTCTTTCGCACCCGGGAAGGGGCTGGGCGAGACGATCGTCGTCCCGATGCCTGGAGCATACACATAGATAAATTTCAGATCGGCGATGTCGTAGTTCAGCCGGGCCTTGCCAGTCCATCCATCAACCGTCAGCGTTCCGGCGCTGATCGAAACCGGAGTCATCCTGGACTGCTTCTCTTTCTTTTCGGGAATCTTCTTGCCCTTCTCGTCGTAACCGAGATTGCCGGCGGTTTGAAAAACGGGCTTGCTGTTGCTATCGAAGACGGGATGGCCTTTTTTGTCTCGCAACTGTTTCACTTGCGGGTTGAACATGAGCTTGCCGTCCGGATCCACACGCTGTTTTCCCTCACCATCCAGCATCGGAGTGGGCGCCAACACGACAATCGTGTCCGGCCCAGTGTAGACGTTCTTGCTGTGCTTGCCTGCTGTAGCGGCAGGCAGTGTGGGAGTGGCGCTTGTGGCTGCAGCACCAGGCGATGGAGGCGCCGCTGTTTGAGAGTAGGCCGCCAGGCCACTGAAGATTACAACTGAGGCTAGCGTTATAAGAGTTGTACGGACGATCATGGACGAACTCCTGAACCAGCATTGCGGGTAAATCTAAATTGCGCCCAGTAACAGAGTGGGCCGATGGACCCAGAAGCCGTATTGCACAAAACAGCTGGTTCTCCCATCGAGCATACATCTGGCAAACCGGCCTCGGATATAAATTCACGCCAACGAAAGTTGTAAACTCGATCCCCAATGGGCAGCCTTCGAACCACAGACGCAGTCACCGCCGCAACCAGGAGCAGCGCATGAGCCTCAGTCCCTTCTTCGCATTCATCCTCCAGCCACCGTTCGCTCTCGGCTAATCGAACAAGAAACTTAACTTTCACATGCGGGGCATAAGGTGTACTCGTCATCCATTTTTCTAATCTCACCGGCGAAGATGTCGGGACTGCGTGGTACGCGCCTCCTCAGCGAAGCCGGCAGGACCGACATGCAAGCACGGTTGAACGGCGAAGGGGTCGAGCTGGGGGAGGTTTTTACGTACGTCAGCCAGCTGTATTTCAGGGGTAAGCTCGCGTATGGAAGGCGTTTTGGAAGCTCGCATTCGGGTAATTCGGGGGTATACATCATCACTCCAGGCGCAGGACTTCTAGTCCCAGATAAAAAGGTAACGATCGAAGAACTTCGAACGATTTGCGGCACGGAGGTTGATGTTAATAACCCAGCGTACTTTATGCCTCTAGAAGCCGATGCCCGGAGGTTACATCGAGCGTCAGGGGGTTCCCGGTTCGTGTTGCTGGGCAGTATCGCCACGCCCAAGTATCTGGAGCCGCTGATCAGAGCTATTGGCGACGATCTCTTCTATCCGTTGGACTTTATAGGCCTCGGCGATATGAGCCGGGGTGCACTCTTGCTACGATCCGTAAAGTCTGAAGTAGAGCTCGAATATGTCAGTGCTCGGTGCGATATGAGGGACGCACTCAACACTCCAAACAGTCGCCTATCTCCTGACCCACGCCGAAACGCACCCATCAAACGAGAGAAACGATAGGACAGGCAGTCGAAGTTGTTGGAGAGTCCAACTCTAAGTCTGCTGCCCCGTCCGCAAACAATAGCGATGGCTGTAGCAGGGGAGCATAGGTCATCCTGTGAAATCTAGTAGGTCCAAATCTTTCAATGGCAATTAGATGCTCGGCGGTGCCATAGCCGACGTTCCTCTGCCAGTTGTAGTCCGGGAACTTTCTCCCCAGGCGTATCATCAGCCTGTCCCGAAAGACCTTCGCGACGATTGAAGCGGCTGCGATCTGCGGCACGGTTGCATCGCCCCTGACGATTGCCATGCATTGCATTGGAATCCGTTTCGGGACCACGACACCGTCAATCCGGACGGGGGCATTGATTCCCAAACGAATGATTGCTCTTCGCATCGCCGATAACGTTGCGACACGTACTCCTCTCTTGTCGACCTGCTCCGCCGATGTCACTGAAATCGAGACGCGCGCCGCCAGTCGAATCGCAACGGCAAGACTAGTCCGTCTTTTCCGAGTCAGTTGTTTACTGTCATCTAGATCTGCAAAAAGAGATTGCGGAATGGCGACCGGATCGAACCACACGGCGGCCACCACAACAGGGCCGCACAAAGCCCCAGTCCCGACCTCGTCGCAACCAATCAAGGGTGGATACTCAGAAACTGCTGTGGGATCGAACGGCACCTAGATCTCCTCACCCGCGATCTTCTTTAAGGCGTTGAGGAATCCGGGCTTGGCGACTTCCACTACGCCGTCCTTCCAAAGACGGGCACCGGACGCTGAGTCACAGCACAAGAGCAAATCCTCACCTGAATTCCAGATGTTTCTAATGAAGCTTAACACGGCTGCGAAATTCTCCGACACTAACGCACTCCGATACAGCTATCGACCGCATCGGGCGTTTGTGTCCCGTGGGGCCCGCTTTTTCTAGGATTCGCGACAAGATCCGTTGCAGAATAGACCGCTGCCGTCCCGTTCTTACTTATCCACTTGCACCACGGGCGGGTAGGCGTCGAAGACGTGGCCGGCAGAACAGAATGAGCATTGTGACCCGCGGAAGAAACATGATTGGCGGGCGAAACACTTGGAGCAACGGACTTAAAATCAAAGCTGTTGACGCCACCGTTCACTATTACGTCCATCACCCGAACATCTTCGTTCGCACGCGGAAGATCCTTGATGGGCGGATCCTTATAGCTTGCAAGCTGAATGAGAGAATTCTGGATGAGAGTGTTACGGGAAGTGCCGGGAGAGGCTTTGTCGGGAACGGCATAGTGCGTGCTACCAGACGTCCAAATCGAATAGACCGCAGCCGCCTGGGTGCTGGGGTTGGTATTCGTGTTTGCGATAACCGGAGGCTGGAGCAGACCGTTAACCAACTGTGGAGCAAGAGCCTCATCGGCGAGCAGAAGCACATTAGCAGGGGTCGATCCGGCAAGATTGACGTAGATGTTTGAGATAGCACTGTTGGTGAGTATCAGGTTACCCGTGAAATTGTTGACGGCGAAGACCGGGAAGCTCTTCCCGGATCCGATACTTATGCCGTCTTCGTACCCGATGAAAT
>JALYIG010000140.1 GCA_030775885.1 Acidobacteriota bacterium
CCGTAACGTGGTCGATGTCCGGCCCGGAGAAGTGCAGCCAAACGTCGGTCAGAGTGGACTGCGGCTGGGCGGCGTTGCCCGGTGTCTGGTTGCCGTTCACCAGATGCTTCCAGCCCGCGCGATGATACAGGCGGACGATCTGCTCCATCGTCTCCGGCGTGTAGAAAGCCTGCTCCTTGTAGTGGTAGGTGTCAAAGCTGATGCTGGTCAGCGCGGCGGCGGCGCGGTCCGCGTCCAGTCCGCCCTGCTGTAGCATGCTCTGTGCCAACTGCATCATCGAGCGGTCGAAGACGACGCCCGTATGCGTAGCCGGCTGCTCGGCAAGATCGTTCAGCCGAGCCGTGACTCCGGGCGGAGTGATGCCGTCCGGCGTCTGAGCCTGCACAACCGCAGGCACAAGCAAAGCCGCGGTGAAGACGAGAGGAAGAGGGACGCGCATAGCCGTGGTACTCCTTCTCCCTATTTGAGACACGGAAGCGCCGCAAGAGTTAGCTCGGCGGCGGGGATATTTTCGGCTGGGAAGACAACGACGGAGATCCTGGAGCACAATCGGTCCAGAATGACGCTTCTAGCAGGTGTTGCACCAGCCCACCCATCGCAAAAGCGCGATGGATGGGGCACCCGGCTCGGTGCCGCCGCGTCCTACTGGGCGGCCTTGGGCGCGAAGTAACCCGTGTGCGCGCGGACGTGGTAGCGCGGGTCGTTCGCCTGCAGGTAGATCGTCCGGAAGGCGCCATCCAGCTTGAACTCCGCCGGCCTGTACTGCAGCAGGTACTGGCTGCGCAGCTCTTCCTCGATGCCCGCGAACCCGGACGCAACATCCTCAATCCGCGTCGGATAGAACGCGCGTCCGCCGGTCGCGTTGGCAATGGCCTGCAGGACATCGTCGCCCTTGTCCTTGCTTGGGCTCACGTTGGTCGAGATCGCATACACGATGGTGTCCGCCCGCTGGCACTCCTTGATCGCGTCGGACTCAAGCGCATGGCTGTAGTTGTCGTCGCCATCGGAGACCAGGATGATCGCCTTGCGCACGGGGCTCGTCTCGCGCAGGGTCAGCATCTGGTCCTTGCAGGTGGAGTAAAGCGCGTCAAACATCGCCGTGCCGCCGCCGGGACGAAGCCTCTTCACGCCCTGGTTCAGCAGGTCGATGTTGTTGGTGAACGGCTGGGCTACGTCGAGCTGCACGTCGAAGCCTTCCACAAACGCGCGGTCGTTGCGATGCAGTACCTGCAGCAGAAAAGAGATGGCCGAATCCTGCTCGAACTCGAAGCGCCCACGGATCGAACTGCTGGTGTCCAGCATGATGCCCACACGCAGTGGAAGATCGGTCTGCTGCGCGAACTTGAAGACCTGTTCCGGCGGGCGTCCGTTATCCAGCAAGCCAAAGCTGGACTCGTTGAGATTCTTGATGAAGTGGCCCCTGTTGTCGGTGACGGTGAAGATCAGGTCGACCTCGTTGGCCTGCACCTTGATCGTCGGAGCCTGCGAGTCCTGCGACGGCGTCTGGCTGTTTGCAGCCGGCGCGGCAGGGGTCGTAGAAGCAGGGGCCGGAGCAGCCGGCTTCGCCGTTTGTGGAGCGGGCTGGGGCGGAGGAACTGGGGATGTCTGCGCGCGCACAATCGATCCGGAAGAAATGGCGAGCAGGAAAACTACGGCGGCTCCCAGGCTGGGAGCTACCACGCGGGACTTGCAATAAAGTTCGATCACGCTCACGATTCTACCCAACCGCAACTCACTCCGTCCTGAGCCATTCGAGGAAGTCCTTCAGTTCCGCAGGCAGAGGAGCATTGATCGCCAATGCCTTGCCCGTCTGCGGATGCGCAAACTCCAGATGCGCGGCGTGGAGAAAGTTACGTTCCAGGCCAACGCTCTCGTCTGAAGTTGGATGCGCTATCTCGCCCTTCCGCACGATCGGAGCCAAAACGCGGGGTGCGCCGTAGAGCGTGTCTCCGGCAACCGGGTGCCCAAGCGACTGCATATGCACGCGGATCTGGTGAGTGCGGCCAGTTTCGATGCGCACCTCGACCAGCGTGAAAGGGCCAAAGCGCGTGTCGATTCGCTCCAGCACCTTGATGTGCGAGACGGCGCTGCGTCCGTCTGCGCGGCGGGTCGTCATGCGCGTTCGGCGGACCAGGTCGCGTGCGATTGGCAGATTCACTGTGACGTTGTCTTTGGCGAGATTACCGTGCACCAGCGCGATGTAAGTCTTGGCAATCCGCCGCATCGAGAACATCTCGCCCAGCTTGCGATGTGTGACGTCGTCCTTGGCGACGACGATCGCGCCGCTGGTCTGCTTGTCCAGGCGGTGCACGATGCCGGGGCGAAGCTCGCCGCCAACCTCGGAAAGTTTTGCCATGTGGTGCAGCAAGGCGTTCACGAGCGTTCCGCGATTGCGCGCATCGTCGGTTGACCCAGCGCCTGCGTGGACCATCATGCCCGCAGGCTTGTTGATCACGGCGAGATATTTGTCCTCGTAAAGAACGTCCAGCGGGATGTCTTCGGCGATGGCGTGCAGCGGCTCGGGGTGCGGCTCGCCCTCGATCTCAATAGCCTCGCTGCCGCGCAGCTTCAGCTTGCCTTTGGGCACTGCTCCGTCCACGCGGACTTGGCCGGCTTCGATCAGCAGTTGGACGCGCGCGCGGCTGATCTCAGGAATGGCCTGCGCGAGATACGCGTCCAGGCGCATGCCGGACGCGGCTGCGTCGGCGACAAAGGTGCGTACGCCATCTTCGAGTTCGGTGTCCTCTTCGAGATCGAGAACCGGCACCGGGGTGGAAGCTTCGGGTTCCACTCCGCGCGTGGCTCTGTACTCGGCCCGCACGGACTGGCGGCGGTGGCCTTTGGGCAGCATATTTTTAGAGGGCATGGCGATGTGCCTTAGGGCAGGAAAGAACCCGAAAGAAAGAAAACCGACCCGCGGGGCCGTGGAGTGAGGCGCTGGTGAACCCGTCTAGGACGGCGGGAACCTGCCGTGGCTCTTTAGGCGTTCCGGACTGGCGGACAGCACACCGAGCCATATATACGAGCAGGAACCCTGTTCAATGAATGTTGGTTCAACCAGCGTTATTCCCCCGCACCTGCTTTGCAGGCCGGTTTCTAGGTTGGATGATACCCGCGATGTAAATCAGCGTCAAACCTGGGCGCGCCCGAATGTAATAAGTGTCCTGAGGGGCCTGCTTACAAAAAAGACTAAGCCTGCAAATTGGTATGACCATAAGTAAAAACTGGCCAGAAGCTCCAATGCTCTCTTACAATCCTTTGGCTGCATGTGGTCTCACAGACGGCGAACCGCATCTCACGTGGAGCTTGCAATAGAAGAGCCTGCCCTGCAAACGAGTCTGCGCACGGTTCTCAAGGAGAAGTTAAAGATGAGATGGTCTGAGATGAAGATGAAGTTGTCAGCAATGAGTCTACTGGCGGGGGCGCTGTTGGTTGGATCAAGCGTGCCATGTTGGGCGCGGTACACTCCGCCACCCGCGTGCAAGAACCCGTTTACTACTCAAGAGGAAATCTCCGAGGGGGGGAAGGTTGCGGCGCAGGTCTATCAGCAGATGCCAGTGCTTCCGGAAAGCGACCCTTTGTCGCGGTATATAGCCCAATTGGGAGCGCATCTGGCGTCACATGCTCCGGGCGGATCTGGGGCGTGGCCCTATAGCTTTCATGTGGTGGCAAGCTCGGACATCAATGCGTTCGCACTGCCTGGGGGCGCGATGTTCGTAAACCTGGGGACGATTCAGGCGGCGTCCACAGAGGCGCAACTTGTAGGCGTAATGTCGCACGAGATCTCTCATGTGGTTTTGCGGCATGCCACCTGCAATATGGCGAAGCAGCAGACGAAACAGATTGAGTATGGACTAGGCAGCATTCTTTCCCAGATTCTTCTGGGTAACGGCACCGCCGGCCAGGTAGCGCAGGCGGGGATCAGTGGGATTGCGGGTCTGAGCTTTTTGAAGATGTCGCGCGATGACGAGAAGCAAGCAGATCTTTTGGGCACAGACACTTTGTACGACGCTGGATATGACCCGCGTGGCCTGCCGCAATTCTTTGAGGTGATCCAGGCAAAGTATGGGGCGGGTGGAGCGCAGTTGCTAAGCGACCATCCGAATCCGGGTAACCGGACTCAGTATGTGAACGACGAAATTGCGACCCTGGGGCCGCATCCCAACGCGATGGTGACGTCCGCTATATTTTCGCGGGTTCACCAGATAGCTGCAGGGGAACAAACATTTACAGCGCAACAAATTAAGGACGGAGCCTGGAAGAACGGAAACTATGCTTCCCAGCCGGGCCAGGGCTACGGCAACAATGGTCAGTACGGCCAGAACGAACAATTTCCGGTGGCCGGCCACCAGCACCCCAACGACAGTCCTCGGGCGAGTGGGTCCCAGTACCCGAACAATGGGCAGCAAAATCCCAACAATAACAACGGGCAGTATCAAAATAATGGACAGAACGGTCAAAACCCTCAATACGGCAATCGTGGGCAACAGAATCCGAATGGTCAGAACAACGGTCAGAATAACGGTCAAAACAACGGCCAGAACAACGGGCAGTATTCGAATAATAATGGAGCCGTTTTACTGACGTCATCGGCACTCGGGCTGGGGCGGATGGCGAGCTATCGGGGGCCAGGGTACACCGTCTCAAAACCTGGGCGCTGGCCGGCGAGCTCGGACCAGGCTGGCGCTGTGACGATTGCTCCTACGGGCGGAGCTGGACAGTTCGGGGTTGTGTACGGCGTGCTGATCGATGTTGCCAAGGTGAACGGCAATGGCATCACCGATGCGGATTCGCTCTTGAATGCAACCACGCAACTTGCCCAGCGTCTGAGCGAGCAGAACGGTGGAATGCAACAGATTGGGCAGGTTCAGACGACGTCGATCGGGGGCCAGGGCGCGAATGCAGTCGAATTCCGTGGTAAGTCGCCGATCATTCAGAACGGAAATCCTATCGTTGAGCATGATTGGCTGGTGACGATTGCGCGTCCGGATGGAGACCTGAACTACATGGTTTTTGTCTCACCGGAGCAGGATTTCGCGCGTCTGAGGCCAACGTTTGTGAGCATGATGAACAGCTTCCGAGCACAATAAAAATGACCGCCGGAGAGGTCTCCGGCGGCCATTTCAGAACGCTCTTGAGTCCGTGATTTATTTGTGGCCGATGTCGTGCTTGGTGCGGTAAATCCGTTTGGATTCAACCTTTTGCTGTGTTTTCAAAGTCTTGCGGTCCTGCGCGGTCAACTTGCCGTTGTCCTGCGCCTTCATGCCCGCTTCTTCCTTATTGATGCCGGCTTCCTGCTTCTCCAGGCGGGCAGCCTCCGTGGGGCTGAGGGTGCCGGCTTTGACGCCCTGGGCTATGCGGTCCTGCTGATTTTCCTTGGTCTGGTTGATGGTCTGGTGCTTTACAGGGGTAACCGGGGTGGGGGGCGTCGTAGCGGTCTGAGCAAAGAGCGCAGATGGCGTCAGGATGAGGGCTGCAGCAAATGCAAAGGAAGCAATTTTCATGGCCGTGGTCTCCAGTATTACTTTGTTTCGGCGCCGGCTTGGATCGTGCTGCCTGCGCTTACGAACGGAATGAACACAGGCTCTGCGGACGTGTTGCGGATTTTTTGAAATCTATATTTCTATCAAACTGCGCGACTTTCTCTCGCATTCTGGGTAGGCGGATCGACCCACGAGTCACCGCACAGTGCCGGAAGCTTCTATTTGAGGATGCGGGAGGATGACCGACAACCGAGAAGATTTCCTCGCTCGTGCACAGGATGTCCACAGTTCGCAACTTGCTAAGGGGCAACTTGGCTGGTACTCTGATTTGGCTGCGGTTGATGCGCGGGATGTTTAGAACGCTGATTCAGCCGATTTGCACGGAAACAAGAAACACGGTAATCTAATCAGGTAAGAGAAACACAGCTTCGCACCTCGACACTGGATTGGAACCAAGTAATCCAGGGTGGCTTGAGACGGATTGAATGAGTCTGAGCTGCTGGTTGAGGGTACGACGGAGCGCAGTCCAAGCGTTTGATCGCGGTCAAGACCTGAGGTTGAGGCAAGCCTGATGTCAGGGCAGACCGGAATCTAAACCCAAGCCACTGCTGTTGAAATTTGAATTTCAGGAGCTAAGTGCTCCGCGTCGATTCGTCGGCGTCTGGTTATTTGATTTTTTGCGCTGTGCGTACTGGTTTTAGAGGGAAAGCAATCACGAAAAAGATTGCGCTTTACCTTGACAAGCCACCGAGACTTCGATAGTCTTGAAAAGTTCGCGCAAAACGTCACTCAGTCCTGAGTGGCTCTCGAAAGCCGAAGCTGAGCTCAGCAAAATACTGAGGTTGGCAGCAGGTAGCAGCAAATAATCGAGAGTCGGCCATTGGCATCAGGCAGCACCCGACGAAAACACAGCGCCATCAAGTTCGAGGACACACATCTGGCTATGCCGGGTGAGTCCTTGATCCAAAGCTGCCCGCTTAGGCGGAAGCAGTTCGGATCTTTGACAACATAGTTGAACGTGCCAGTCGTGAGATGATGCAGAATTTGGTTTAGTCATTCTCACTAGTTATAAACCTCCGG
>JALYIG010000141.1 GCA_030775885.1 Acidobacteriota bacterium
GATCAGATGGAAGCCTGCTTCGATACGGCCGGCATCACCTCTCTGCAGCCGCCCTACTCGATGATTAACCGAACCGTCGAAGCCGAAATCCTGCCTTTCTGCGCGCAGCATGCCATCGGCGTCATCAATTATGCGCCCATGCATTCCGGCTTGCTGACCGGGGCCATGAGCAAAGAGCGCGTCGCCAACATGCCTTCCGACGACTTTCGCCGCAACGCCAAGAACTACCAGGAGCCACTGCTCAGCCGCAACCTGGCGATCGCCGATTTTCTCAAGAAGATTGGCGAACGGCATAACCTGCCTGCAGGAGTCATTGCAATTGCGTGGACGCTGGCAAATCCGGCGATCACAGCCGCCATCGTGGGCGGCCGCAGTCCCGAGCAGGTGGAGGGCGTGTGGCCCGCTGCCAAGTTCCGCCTGGCACCCGAAGAGAAGCAGGAAATTGACGATTTTCTGGGAGTTCATTCTGCGCCCTGATGCGCACTCGAACCGCATCGATTGGGCTGCAGCTGGCCACTGAATGGGAGGAGCGGCGAAACCCTACTGCATGGTTACCTTTTCCCACCCAAGTTGCTTATCATGCAACTAATGTGCCATCGTCGCTGGAAAGATTGGATGCCACAATCATCCCAGTAGAATAAACTTTGGTAACCAAGACACGCACTGAATGTCCTGCAATTACCAAAGGAGGAAATCTTGACGGAGTGGCAGAAACCCGTTGCAAGGGATGCTGTCAGGACCGCAGTCCGATTCCCGCTCAGGCTTCCACTGCACTTGAAGACCGAACATGGGGTCGTCGAAGCCACCACCAGGGACGTCTCCTCGAACGGGCTATTGTTCGTAGCTGTCGACCTGCCTAAGATCGGCAGCAGTATCGAGTTCACGATGGATATGCCGTCGGAGGTAATGGGCTCGCCCTCCGACGTTTCAATTCACTGTACGGGCCGCGTTGTACGGCATCAGCAATCGGAACACGAATCGATGGCGGCGGCTGTAATAGACCATTACGTTTTGAAGGCATGAAGATGACGTTAGCAACCAACCCGGAGAAGTCTTATAACGGCCCCCTGCAGCCATCAACCCCGGGTATCCGCGTCATACTCGCCGACTCCCAGGCAATCTACCGCGTTGGCATGAAGAAGGTCTTCGCGCTCGAGGACGACATCCGCGTCGTCGCGCAGGCGGAAAACCTGGCCAACCTGCACACCGCGTTGCAGCGCTATCCAACCGACGTCGTCCTGCTCGAAGGCCAGCTTATCGCTGGTACCATCGATGCGATTCCGGATCTGGTGCGGCGCTCGCCTGACGCCAAACTGATCGTCCAGGTGGTCGAGGCCGACGAAGCCAATATCGTGGAACTCTACCGCCGCGGAGTGCGTGGAGTGGTGCCGCGTTCCATTTCGCCAGACCTTCTAATCAAATGTGTCCGCAAGATCGCCGAAGGCGAAACCTGGATCGACAACCAGTCCATCAGCTGGGTCATCGAAGCGTATCGCTCGCAGGCCAGTTCGCTGACCAACCCTCGCGTGCAGCCAAAACTCTCCAAGAAGGAACTTGCCATCATCAGCTGCATCACGCGTGGCATGCGCAACAAGGAAATCGCCTACCAGATTGGCACGACCGAGCAGGTGATTAAAAACTACCTGCGCAAGGTGTATGACAAGCTCGGCGTCTCCGACCGCCTGGAGCTTGCGCTGTACTGTCTCCATCACCAATTGCTAAAGTCCTACCAGCAGGAGGCGGAGTCAATGCTGATGCCCCCAATCACCCAGACCACTCCGCTGCGCGCCAAGATGTAGCTGACCGCGGTGCGCCGCGGAATCGCAGGATGCTACGATTCCGCAATGCCTATCGTTGGCCACTTCCGCTCCCTCACCTCAGTCCAGCGTAATACTTTTGCTGCCTGCTTTCTTAGCTGGACGCTGGATGCCTTCGACTTTTTTCTCCTGACATTCTGCCTCAAAGCGATCGCGCTCACCTTCCACGTTGGAGTGAAGCAAGTCGCTGAAGCTGTCTTCTGGACGCTGGTGATGCGCCCCGTCGGCGCGTTCCTGTTCGGCCTGATGGCGGAGAAGTATGGGCGCCGCCCCACGCTGATGATCAACATCATTGCGTTCTCGGTCTTCGAACTGGCCTCCGCGTTTGCGCCAACCTTGCATAGCTTCCTCGTCTGTCGTGCCCTGTTCGGCATCGCCATGGGCGGGGTGTGGGGCGTTGGCGCGGCGCTGGTGATGGAGACGCTTCCGTCAGAGGGACGCGGATTCTTCTCCGGCCTGCTCCAGGAAGGCTACGTGATCGGCAACCTGCTGGCGGCGATGCTGTTCGGCCTGCTCTTCCCGCATCTTCACGGAACAGGCATGTTCTCCAACTGGCGCGTGATGTTCATGGTGGGGACGCTGCCGGTGCTGCTGACGTTCTACCTGCGCGTCAAGGTCGAAGAGTCGCCCGCCTGGCTGGCCGGCCACGGCGAACGAGTGGCGCGCAAGGAGCGCAGCTTCACCTGGAATTCCTTCACTGCCAACCTGCGCGTGCTGCTCGGCTACCTGCCGGTCTTTCTGTTCCTGGTGGTGCTGATGGCCGCGTTTACCTCGTTCAGTCATGGAACGCAGGACCTTTACCCAACCTTCCTGCTCGACCATGGCCTAAGCGAAGGGCGCGTCGGCCTGATCGCAGCCATCGGAAACATCGGCGCGTTGCTGGGTGGCGTCTGCTGCGGGACTGTCAGCGAGAAATTTGGGCGCAAGAGGTCAATCATTCTAGCCGCGCTGTTCGCGATTCCAATGGTCCCGCTCTGGGCCTGGTCGCACACGGCCGTGACGCTGGCCGTCGGCGGGTTCCTGATGCAGTTCATGGTGCAGGGTGCCTGGGGAATCATCCCGGCCCATCTGAATGAGCTGTCGCCCGGCCCGGTGCGCGCTATCTTGCCAGGGTTTGCTTACCAGCTCGGCAATCTGATCTCGTCGCGCAACGCGGTCTTCCAGGAGGCGTATGCCATCCGCCACAACGGCGGATCGCTGAACGTGGCGCTCTCAGGAACGGTTGTGATCGTGGCGCTCTTGGTGGCGACGATTACGGCCTTGGGGCCTGAAGCAAAAGGCGCAGACTTGAGCTGAGGATTCGGCGTGGGGTGGGGCAACAATCAGTTCAGTCGCAAAGTGAGGGGCATCCGTAATGGATGCCCCTCGGTGTGACTGCACTGCAATGAGCTAGAAGATGATCTTGCCAGCCAGTTGCAATTGACGGTTAGAGCCCTGGTTCGGGCCATTCTTGTAGGTTTGTGCATAAGTAAACTGAGACACATCGTTCGTGCCGCCAAAGTTCATGTACGCATTGGCATGGTTGAGGACGTTGTAAAGCTCGGCCCTCAACTGTACCCCGACCCGCTCAGTGACGTGGAACGTCTTGTTGAGATCGGCATCAAACTGCATCGCTCCGGGCCCGCGGAATGCATTCCTTGCGCTCATCCCGGGAAAGGCATCCATCCCGTTGACAATCGTGGGGAGGTCTCCCTTTCCAAGTTTCGGATCGGCGTAGGTAGTGTAGTTCGCTGGTGTGTACGATGGGAAGTCAATGTAATCAAACGTGTTGGTTTGGCCAGCGACCGGCTTCGAATTGCCCGTTCTCTGGTAGTTAGGCTTAGTGAGGAAGAAGGCCCGTGGGCAGGCCGTAACGTCGTTACTTTCGCAGTCGTACATGGTGAAGGGGGTGCCGGTGGAAGCCTGGAAGATGCCACCGAACTCCCATCCTCCGAGGATAGCCTTCTCCAAATAGGACGACTTATCGAAGTAAGGAACCGTCCAGATGAGGCCGACCGAGATGCGGTGCTTCACATCGAAGTCCGAGTTGCCATGGTCGATCGCGTGATTGTACGGATCCAGGTAAGCTACCGCGCCTACGTCCGAGTTCGACTGACCATCCGTGAAGGTCGAGCTGGTGTTGTCGGTCGAGTGCGAGTAGGTGTAGTTGAAGGAGAAAGTAACGCCCTGGTGGTAGAGATTGCTACCCGTCGCCTTGAGGTTCAAGCCGTTGTAGTAGCTGTCGCCATCCGCGCCGCGGACATTGATAGCTCCATACTGCGGGTTGAGCCGGTTGGTGTTGTTCGCACCCGAAGGTTGATACGTCGCTGCGTCACCCTCGTAGAACCGCCCATAGTAGCTGCGATTGTAGTTCGCGATGGAGAAGTTGTGAATACCACGTTCACCGGTATAGGCAGCTTCGACAGCGAGTGTTGTGTTGACCTGGTGCTGAATACCAAGCGTGTAGAACTGGTCATAGGCAGGCTTGATCTTCGGATCGACTGCGCGGACCGAACCGGGAAGAATTGCCTTCTGCACCGAGGGACCTGAGCTGGAACTAAACGATCCCAGGGCTCCGGTGCTGATCGGAATCAATGCGCCTACGTCAGCGTTGGAGAAGCTGATTGCCAACTGCGAAGGAGGATTGAGCGCGACGTTGTAAGTCACGTTTCCAAAATTCCGCTCGTAGCTGATCCCATAGCCGCCGCGAAGACTCGTCTTGCCGTCTCCCATCAGATCATAGGCAAAGCCGATCCTGGGTGCGAACTGCTTGTAGTTCACTGCCCAGAGCTTGCCGCCCGGGTTTTGCACGCCTGCCGGGGCCGTGCTGTTGACCTGGAGGATCTTGCCTGCACGGATGCGGTCCTGAAGCGTACCGCTAGTGCCGAAGAAGAAGTTCGAATCGAGCGCCGAATTCTTGTTGTGCTGGGTTCCGTACAGCTCGTACCGGATGCCCAGGTTGACCGTCAGGCGAGGAGTCAGCTTCCAGTTGTCGTTGAAGTAGCCCGCGAATTCGTGGTACCGGTTGGAGCGGCTGAAGTTCGGCTGCGACACCGGCGTACTGATCGCGCAAGTGGGGTCGATTGGGGTTGTTCCGACGCCAGGCGTCAGGCCCGTAATCAGGTTCTTGGTGCATGGGAACTTGCCCTGAGGGTTCAGGTTCGCCTGGAAAAAGCTGCTCACGCCGTTATAGAGGTTGAGCAGCGCACCGGCGGTACCGGAGACGTTCAGAGATTCCTGAGCGTTCTCGTAGATAGCAAAGGTGTGGTTGTCCCGGATGTAGGTGTACTGGCCGCCAAACGTGAAGGTGTGGCGCCCCTTGGTATAGGTAAAGACCGGGCTAATCATGATGTCGTTCTGCGGACCGCCCGAAGGGATACCGTTGGCTGCATTGGTTTCGCTATATCCAGGGAATACCAACTGCTGACCACTCGATATAGAGGGCGCGACACCGGAGTTGATGAACAAGGTCGGTCCAGCAGGATTTGCACCCAGCGGCTGAAGGCTATTGACTCGCAGACCACCAACCGTCAACTGAGACGTAAACCGAGGCGAGAAGGAATGAGTGAGACCGAAGATCAGGTCCTGGGCCTTATACGACGGCGCAGTGCTGTATCCGGCATAGGGGCTGACGTTACCGGCTCCGAGTGGGTTGACCGCGTTCTGCAGCACATATTGGGCGTACATCTGGGTTTTATCGGTCGGATTGAAGTCCACCCGGTCCAGCGTGTTGTACTGATTTACCGGAGTGCCGGCACCCGCGTCGGCCGGAGTTGTTACGTTCACCTGCTCCAGGATCGGAGTTGAGTCCGTGAAGATGTTGCCAGGGAGCGCTTCCATTGCGTTCTTGTCGGTGTAGAAGGCAGAGCTCACGGCATTCGACGGGGGCGTGCAATTCGCAGTACCCACGGGGCAGGCTCCGATTTGACCGAGGGTGAGGATCTTGCCCGTGGGCGTGCCAGAGATCGCGCCAAACGCGGTGAAGAACGCCTTCGTGTTCGCGTTGGTCATGCCGATAAACGACGGGGTCGGAATGTAAAACTGAGTTACGTTGCTGCTGCGTACCCGCAGCCACTCCGTATTGGAAAACGCGAACAGCTTGTCGTGAATGATTGGCAGGCCAATCGAGTAACCGAACACGTTGCGCACAAAGCGGTGCTGCGGAATGCCGTTGGAATTGTTGTTGTAGCTATTGGCAGCAAACGTCGACGGACGGTAGAACTCGTAGGCCGTGCCATGGATCGAGTTGGTGCCAGACTTGGTTACGAGGTTCACAACACCGCCGGAGGCGCGGCCATACTCAGGACCATAGTTGGAGGTCAGGATCCGGTATTCCTGGACCGAGTCGATTGGGACCTGTGCTGCGGGGCTCACCGAAAACAAGTATGTGTTCTCAAGCCCATTCAAAAGAATTTCGGTTGATGCCGAACGAGCTCCGCCAATGTTGAAACCTACGCCGCGGCTTGCAGCGCTGGGATCTGCGGAAATGCTTCCAGAGACGGCAACAAAGGCATAGGGGCTGCGGGTCTCTGCAGGAAATTCTGTAATCGACGTTGTATCGACTACTTGGGAGTTTTCAGAATTTTCCAGGTTGATGCCCGCCAGAGAGTTGGCCGCAACCTCAACCGTCACTTCGGCGTTGCTGACCGAAACTTTAAGATTGACGGTATTCGCGGAGCCCACCGACACGGTAAGCGTCGCAGAGGAGACGCCGAAGCCGGCTGCACTTACCGTCACCTTATAGTTCTGAGGCGGCAATTGCTGAATCGTATAGTCGCCTGATGACGATGTCTCCGTCGACCGGGCCGAGCCCGTCGCTAGATTCGTCGCGACAACCTTCGCACCCGCAATCACTGCGCCGGTGCTGTCTGTGACCGTACCGGAGATGCTGCCGTTTTGCGACTGGCCCCAGGCCGGAGCGGAGCACATAACCGCCGTCACTGCCAGGAACAACGCAACAACGTACGAGATTAGCTTCAGGGATTTCTTCATATAGCGACTTTTCTCCCAAACATTCAAAAGTAAGAGCTTTGGTTTTCGCCCGAAAGAAGACGAGTGGAACCTACACAAATGTGAACAGTTGTGGTCATACATGCACGTCTATTACCAAAGCTGCATGCGAAGCACGGATGGATCAACAAATCCGGAATACGCAACAGATACGGTTCGAATTTAACGTCTATATGTAAGATACGAAGTGACTTGGTAGAACGGAGAGGTTGCAGGAATAGCTATTTTTATCGTGCGAGGAGAGGAAGGTCTGTATCCGCGGTCACACAGGAAATGTAAATGGAAGATTTCAGTCCTATGAAAATCTGTATACATTACCGTCCGGTGGAAGAATACCGCAATTCGTCCCCGGTGAGTCACCGTTGGTCCCCACTGCGCCGTAGTAGACAAACCCGTATCAAGCTGATCCCTACGCCATCACTCGCGCCGCCGCACGAATCGTCTGCCGCCGGACCGTTAGCTCCTCAATCCGGTCCCGCAACACGGTGAAACCGGAGCCTACCCCGTCCGGCACCTGAATCTCGCCCTTCGAGCTGACCTTCACCTCCGGCTCGATGATGTCCTCAGTCCAGTAGCGTCGCGAAGCCGACACGTCGCCGGGCAGCGAGAAGTTTTGCAGCGACGAGAGCGCGATATTGTGCGCCCGCCCAATGCCCGTCTCCAGCATTCCGCCACACCACACCGGAATTCCCCGCTCGGCCGTCGCATTGTGCACGGCGATCGCCTCAGAGAACCCTCCCACCCGGCCTACTTTAATATTGATGATGCGGCAGGAGTCCATATCAATCGCCGCCAGCGCATCCCGGCGGTTGCGGATCGACTCATCCAGGCAAATCGGTGTATCCAGCCGCTTCTGCAGCATGGAGTGAAAATAGAAATCGTCGTACCAGAGCGGCTGCTCAATCATCATCAGGTCAAACTCATCCCACTCCACGATGTGGTCGATGTCAACGACGCGATAGGCTGAGTTGGCGTCGCAGCTCAGCCGGATGTTCGGCCAGCGCGCCCGCACCTGCTCAAAAATTTTGGTATCCCAGCCAGGTTTGCACTTCAGCTTGATTCGCTGGTAGCCGGCCTCAAGCTCTTCGGCTATCTTTTCCATCAGAGCCGCGGGCGACGGCTGAATGCCGATCGACACACCACATTCGATGACACTGCGGGTACCGCCCAGCAAATCTGCGAGCGCGACCTTTTTCTTCTGCGCCTCCAGGTCCCACACCGCATTTTCAAGCGCAGCCTTGGCCATGCGGTGCCCGCGCACCTGCTTGAACAGCGCCGGACAGCTTCCACCACCCACAAGTTCCTGACTCACCAGGCGCGGGGCAAGCTCGGTTTCGGTGATGATCCAGGCCGTGTCGATCATCTCGTCGGAGAAGTACGGATGTTCCCCGGCGACGCACTCGCCCCAGGCCGTCATTCCGTCGGACTCGATTTCCACCAGAAGGATGCGGCGCCTGGTAG
>JALYIG010000142.1 GCA_030775885.1 Acidobacteriota bacterium
CTTCCGGAGATTGTTGGTGAATGAGAAATCGAGCCCACAAGTATGCGGTATATGCGTCAACATTAGGAGCGGAGGTCCGCACCGCCCCCTGCACTTCCGGCATATGAACCCGGAGTAAGTCCGCAACAGATTGTGCAATCTCTTCCTGGATCGCAAACACGTCCCGGAGCTCGCGACGGAACGTCTCCGACCATAAGTGATGACCAGATTCGGTCTCAATCGCCTGGGCAGTAATCCTCAGCTGTTCGCCCGCCTTCCGGACACTTCCTTCGATGACGAGATCTGCGCCGAGACGCTGGCCCACTTCCCGGATATCGATGCTGGCGCCTTTGAAGTGGAAGGCTGATGTTCGCGCAATCACGTTCAACCCAGATAGGCGCGTAAGCGAGTTCATGATCTCTTCACTGATCCCGTCGCAAAAGTAGTCCTGCTCCGGCTCCGGACTCATGTTCACGAACGGCAACACGGCAACGCATAGTCGGCCCGGTGGCGGTGTGGCGCCAATCTCGTCGTGATGCTTTGCCGGCTGCGCGTCAATCCATCGGAAGACCGGGACATAACTGCCCGGGCGCAATCCAATCAGAACCGGATCAACCGTACCCTGACCTTCCTCGTAATAGGCCTTCAACTTCGATCTGAGACGACGAGCTTCGACCCGAACAATCGCGTCGATGTTCGGATCGTACTCAGACGAGCGGTCGAACACCTCCATTGCAATGGAGAACTCCTTGAGGCTATCGATATCTCCATCGATTGTCCGATTCACGATGTGCGTCAGAAACCGGCATAAGCGGACCGACGAAACGAAACCAGGGCTATTCACCACCCGCGCCAATTGGTCGCGAACCGCTGTCGCCGGCACGGGGTCGGCTACAGAGTTGGCGAGAGATCCTCCGGATGACAAGGGCGGCGTTGGCACTTGCTTCTCCCCCCATTCATTATGCCTCACCAACTTTGCAGTGTTACGGCGAGCTTACGGCGACTTACGGCCTATGGAAGGCGGGACGTCTTAGCTTGGGATCAGGCGGCGTTAGAGAATCGATGAAGACCTACAGACGAGAAAGAACAGTAATTTTCGTGTCCAGCAGGGGTCCCGAAGCGACCGTCGAACAGGATATGAAAGCGTACGGCCTAGCTATGCAGTGGGCCCCCAATATCGCGGCGGCAGCTGATTTGCTCAACTCGACGCGCCAGAAGGCCGTGATTGTCACGGAGCTCGCGTTGTCTGATGGCAATTGGAGAGATCTCGTCCAACGGGTTAGGTGCATTGATACTTCTACTCAAATTGTACTTGCGACTCCTTCCAGGACGGCGGAGCTCTGGTGGGACGCGCTCGAATGCGGCATCGATGACATCCTCACCGGACCTCCCATGGCTTCTCGCTTGCGCCAACTCTTGGAAGCGCAAGATGCATCATGAAAAACATTCAATTTCAAGTTCAGAGCCCGGCGGTGGTGTCCTGCCGTAGATTCCAGCCAGCCAAAACGAACAAGCAGAACCGACGGTGTTTGCATCAGTTACTCAAAATCCGGCTCCGATAAATCTGCATCGGCAATACCAGTTTGTAGTCTCGTCTGAGGAGGATAGGTTATATGAACGGAACTAATGGTTTGGCAAAGCATTATGACATGGTGGTGATTGGCTCGGGCGCCGCCGGACATCACGGGGCAATTCAGGCCGCTAAACTCGGCAAAAAGGTTGCGGTGGTCGAACAATCTACAGCTCTTGGAGGGGCCAGTATCAACACCGGCACGATTCCGAGCAAGACATTTCGGGAGGCTGTCCTGCGTTCTACCCGATCGGGGTGTGCGGATCGCCGGATCTCGGCCTCAGACCTGGCACAGAGAATCGAGGAAGTCGCGTCCAACGAAGTTCGGGTGTTTGAGAGTCAGTTTCGCCGCAATGACATCGATGTATTGACTGGCACTGCCTCCTTTGTCTCTGGACCCCACACGATTCGGGTGGCAAGCCAGGAAGGGGAGCAGTTCTGCGACGCGGACTACGTATTGATCGCTACGGGCTCTCGACCGGCCCACAACCACGCCATTCCCGTGGACGGTGTCTCCATCATTGATACGGACGCGATTCGCCAGCTAAAAATAGAGCACCATGTGTTGACCATTGTGGGGGGTGGGGTGATCGGCATCGAATATGCGTGTATTGCCGCCGCTCTGGATATTCCGGTGACCGTGATCGAACGCCGCCCGCGCATACTTGATTTCGTCGACCCAGAGATTGCTGAAGCGCTGAGTTATCACATGCGCAGCCAGGGCGTCACGTTTCGCCTAGGGGAAGAGGTCGAGGAGGTTACGAAGTCTGCTGAGGGCAAAGTCGGCGCGAAGCTGAAGAGCGGAAAGCAAATCTGGTCGGATGCTTTACTCTACGCTGTAGGGCGGCAGGCCAACACAGATTCGTTGAATCTTGCGGCAGGTGAACTCGCTGCCGATGCGCGCGGCCGGATTCAGGTAAATACTAACTTTCAGAC
>JALYIG010000143.1 GCA_030775885.1 Acidobacteriota bacterium
TCTTCAGGCGGAACCTGCTGACTGACTCCAGCCATGCGCAGGAACGATCGCAAAGGGCCCGGGATGATCACCCTGTCCGCCACAACCGATGGGACGAAATCCAGACCAGCAGGCGCCGAAGCGCTGCCCACCGTGCCTCCCAAGGCTAGGCAGGCGCAAATGCTCGACCAAACTGCAACTCTGAGGACGACACGATACAGACGAAGAGAAGACATCATCGCTGAACACCTCTTCCAGGGCCCTTGAGACTGAGACCGCCATTACCGATATCCGGCTTGGGCGTACTACGAACCAGTTACTAGCCTTATATCTGGGGACTTTCAGTAAGCGCTATCTCTATATTTTTGTGCTGTGAATCAGTAGCAGCGCGTGCTCCTCATCTGCTCACCGGCTTCATTATGGAACGATGTCGATTCCAATGGACCATTTCAAGTACGTTTGAGCGACCGGTCTGAATCCGCGCGACCCGGTCAAAATACTCTACTCCTGTACTTTCCAAAATTCCATTTGGATTACAACATGCAGACAAAAAATCATATTTGGAAGTCGCGAGCGGTAGTTTTTGAGCTCGGCAATAGCCAAACGCTGGCTCCGATTGCACTGGTATCGGTGCAAGTGCGATGCCCCTTCGGAATTGGTGCCTCACCGCTTGCGGCCAGCAGCACACAGACGCCCATCAAATCTGGCGGGCTACTTGCCCCCGCGCCAGACCGATGGCGTCGCGCCACTCGGTGAGCAGGCTCGTGACAGAATGGTAGATCAATACCATGAACAACGAAATCACTCCTGAAGCCGCCCCCATCCTCGAAGACTCCCCCGAAACTTCCAATGAATCCTTCGGCGACATGCTCGCGGAATTCGAGCACTCGCATTCACGCTCGTCCGACGCTAGCGGAAAGCAGATCGAGGGCATCGTCATATCGAAGGATGCTGAGTTTGTTTACCTCGACATCGGATTCAAGACTGAGGGAGTCCTTCCACTCTCCGCATTCGAGAACAATGCCGAAGCAGTCGGTACAGGGGACAAATTCGCCGTCTCGGTAAAAGGGCGCAATGCCGAACGCTACTACGAACTTTCTCGCCACAAGGTCGTTCTGCCGACGGACTGGTCGACGCTCGAAGAGGCCTTCGCGCAGAAGTCGGCCGTGGTGGGAACCGTCACTGCGGTGGTAAAGGGAGGCCTCACCGTCGACATCGGTGTGCGCGCCTTCATGCCGGCTTCTCGTAGCGGAGTCCGCGAAACCTCCGAGATGGAGAAGCTTGTAGGCCAGGAGATCACCTGCCGTATTACAAAACTCGACACGACTGAGGAGGATGTAGTCGTCGACCGCCGGGTGATTCTCGAGGAACAGGCACGCTCGCTGGAGCAGGGCCGATACTCCGAGATGAAAGAAGGCGACATCGTTACAGGCACCGTCCGCAGCCTGGCGGCTTACGGTGCGTTCGTGGACCTCGGCGGCATCGACGGGCTGCTCCATATCAGTGACATCGCCTGGAGTCGCGTGGCCACTCCGGAAGATGTGCTGTCGGTTGGTCAGGAACTGCGGCTCAAGGTACTCAAGATCGATGCCGAAAGCCGGCGCATCTCGCTCGGTCTGAAGCAGCTTGAACCCGAGCCATGGGAGACGGCGGCGGACAGATACACCGTCGGCCAGCGAATCAGCGGGTCCGTGACGCGCCTGATGGACTTCGGTGCATTCGTCGAATTGGAACCGGGCATTGAAGGCCTCATCCACGTGTCGGAAATGTCATGGGTCAAGAAGATCCACAAGCCGAGCGACATCCTGAAACCGGGCGATACGGTCGAAGCGGTCGTATTGTCGGTGAGTTCTGTCGAGAAGCGGATATCCCTTGGCCTGAAGCAGGCGCTCGGCGACCCGTGGAAGGACGTAGCACAGAAATATCCCGCAGGATCTGCCATCGAGGGGCCGGTCACGCGCCTGATGAAGTTCGGTGCCTTCGTGCAGTTGTCCGAAGGGGTCGAGGGGCTGGTGCACGTCAGCGAGATTGTCGCCGACCGGCACATTCAACATCCTCAGGATGTGGTCAGGGTCGGCCAGGTCGTCAAGGCGCAGGTTCTTGGCGTAGACACCGAGAAGCGGCAGATCAAGCTGAGCATGAAGCAGCTTGTTCCCACCAGCCTCGGCGAATACCTGGACGAACACAAACCGGGCGACACCGTCTCCGGACGCGTGGTCGAGCAGGTTGCAGACGTTTCGACCATCGAACTGGGCGAGGGTATTCGAGCCATCTGCCGAGCCGGGGCGAAGCCCGTCGCTGAACCGAGTCAAGCCACCGCTGGTCCTGATTTGTCTGCGTTGACGTCGATGTTGAGCGCGCGTTGGAAGGGCGGCGCGCCAACAGCCGGTAGGCAACCAGAGCCGCTCACCGTGGGTCAAGTGCGCAGCTTCCGGATCGCCGGGCTAGATCGCGATGCACAGAAGATTGAGCTCGAAGTGGCCTGAAGAACACCGATCAGCCGGGCCTGGCTAACCCCCGTGTTGACAATAGTCGTTATAACGAATACTATTGAAACAGTGAAATCCCCCGAACATTCCGCAAGCAGGCATCGATCCCTCCCATGTACGGAAGAGTTGGCCTATCTGGAACTCCTGAAGACTGCTGATCTGTTCGCTCGCAACCTGTCAGACCTGCTGAAAAAAGATGACTTATCCGCCACCCAATACAACGTGCTGCGCATCCTGCGCGGTGCAATAGAGGGCCTGCCCTGCGGCGAGATTGGAAATCGTATGATCACCCGGGACCCCGACATTACCCGCCTTCTCGACCGTCTGGAGAAGCGCGGCCTCATCTCGCGTCACCGTGAGACGAAGGATCGGCGGATGGTAATGGCTCAAATCACGTCCGCCGGCATCCAACTGCTGGCCGGAATGGATGATCCGGTCAGGGATGCTCACCGCGCGCACTTCGGCCATCTTGGACGGGAACGGCTGAGGAGTTTGATTGAACTACTGCAAGCGGCCCGCGGAAACGCAGTCTGATTCTCCGGGGCTTAATAGTTGTTCCAACGAATACTGTGATCACGCATCTAAATTGTGTCACGCTGCAAAAATCTGATTCGACAAAAGGAACCCACCTATGAGCATCTCCTCCTGGAATATCGACCCCACCCATTCGCATGCCGAGTTTAAGGTCCGCCACCTGATGATTTCTAACGTAAAAGGAAGTTTTCCCAAGGTCTCTGGCGTGTTGACGCTGGATGAATCGGATGTGACCAAGTCGAGCGTGGAGGCAACGATCGATGTCGCCTCGGTTGAGACCCGCGACGCGCAGAGGGATGCACATCTGAAGAGTGCGGACTTCTTCGATGTCGAGAAGTTTCCGGTGATGACGTTCCAATCGACCAAGGTGGTGCAGGGCAGCGCCGGCGAAGGGACGGTCGAGGGCGACCTGACGATTCGCGACGTAACTAAGGCGGTGGTTTTTGAGGTGACAGGGCCGACCGCACAGACCAAGGATCCGTGGGGAAATCTGCGGGTTGGTGTAGAGGCGACCACCAAGATCAGCCGCAAGGAGTTTGGGTTGACGTGGAGCGCGCCGCTCGAGGCGGGTGGTGTGATGGTCGGCGATGAGGTGACGATTACGCTGGAAATAGAGTTTGTGAAGGCCGCGTAAAACAGTTGTTTGTTAGTTGTCAGGCCGCCGGGGCGGGAATGTATTGCGTGTCCGGCGGTCCAGAAGGGGAAGAGTATGTCACTCCGACCAGTAAAGGAAATCATTCAAACCAAGCCCACGCTCGAAGGTGCGGGAGTAAAGCTCGAGCGCGCATTCGGGTTTGGCAAGACCAAGGAATTCGATCCGTTTCTGCTGTTGGACGACTTCCGCAATAACAACCCGGAAGACTATCTGAAAGGCTTTCCCTGGCACCCACATCGCGGCATCGAGACGATCACTTACGTTCTCGCCGGCACGGTGGAGCATGGCGATAGCCTCGGTAACCACGGCAAGATGGGCGCAGGCGATGTCCAGTGGATGACCGCCGGCAGCGGCATTCTCCACCAAGAGATGCCCAAGGGAGATCCCCAGGGGCGCATGCATGGCTTCCAGTTGTGGGCGAACCTGCCCGCATCTCTCAAGATGACCGATCCGCGCTATCAGGACATTGCTGCGGCCGAGATTCCGGAGATCACCGACGACGATGGCACTCATGTGCGGATCATCTGCGGAGAGTTCTGGGGCAAGAAGGGCCCCGTCGAAGGAGTTGCAGCCGATCCTCAGTATCTTGATATCTCGGTTGCACCAGGCAAGCGCAGGCGTCTGAAAGTGGAGACGACGCGAAACGCATTTGCCTACGTGTTCGCCGGTTCGGGAACGTTCCGCGACGCGTCGGATCCTCAGGCGGTGCTGACCGAGTCCGGCACCGACCCGAACGCGGCTCCGGTTTACGACGCCGCGAATCACTCTCTCGTTCTCTTCGATCGTGGAGACGAGATCACCGTGCAAGCCGGGCCGGAGGGAATGCGCTTCCTGCTGGTTTCTGGTAAGCCCATCGAAGAACCGGTGGCGTGGTACGGCCCTATCGTGATGAATACGCAGGAGCAACTCCGCCAAGCGGTGTCGGAGCTGCAGACTGGCCAATTTATCCGGCACAAGTAAGCCGATTCATCCTATTTACCCAACCAAGGCGTCGAGCGATTCAACTCGGCGCCTTTTCTTTGCTCGGCGATGTCTGCGAATCCGCTATTGCAAATTCTCGCGTGGCTGGTGTAGCTTATCCAAGCCACCGACGTTCATGGAATAAGAAAGTTTCATAATCGGGAATATTTTTTCGCAACTAAATTCCTGGTTCTATGTTTGACGAGAAGCGACCTTGTTCCAACCAGCGCAGAGGGTCTAACAAAATATCCTTAACAGATAGCCACAGAGGCTTGCATGACTGGTTGCGTTAATCTGCGCTGTTTGGTTGGCCGTTTGGGTATCAGCGGCTTGGTAGCGGGAGCAGTTTTACTGGGTGGCGGGCTGAGCCTGATTGGGTGCGGCGGGACTTCCAGCGCTGCGGCAAACACTCAACCGTCGATAACCGTAAACGGCGGTGGCCAGGTTCGGCTTGGGTCTACGGCACAGTTGTCGGCGACGGTTACAAACGAGCCTAGTACCTCGGTCACGTGGCAAGTAAACGGGGTTACCGGTGGAGCAGCCGCGACCGGCACAATCTCGGCGGCGGGACTTTATACCCCGCCCGCTACTATCCCGACGATTGCCATCACCATCACCGCAGTCAGCGTAGCCGCACCAACGCTCACCGGAAATGCCAGCGTAACCATCCTGAATCCGCTACCGATAGTGACCAGCGCATCGGTCACGCAGAACGCCGGGGCTCCCACAGGCTTGCTGGATGTGATCGGAACAGGATTTGTGAGTGGTGCGCAGTTGCAGGTCGCAGGAGCATCTGTGACTACCGTTTTCGTCTCGGCGACCGAACTCCAGGCCACCATTCCCGTCGCAACAGGCGTTACTACGCTCTCGGTCGATGTACTCAACCCAAACCCCGGGGGGACCGCCTCTCCTGTAGCGAACGCCCAGGTAGTAGCCTATAAAGCGACCGTGCAAGCAGCGGCCCGACTGCTCGACCAGGCAACCTTTGGACCAACGCTCACGGATATTCAACACGTCCAGACGGTCGGCCTCCCGGCTTATCTGACTGAGCAATTCGCCACCCCGACGACTCTCGAGCCGGACATTGCAGCGACCCCGCCAACTTTGTGCACCAATAACACAATTCCCTGCCAACAGGCAGAGTGGTGGCAGAATGCACTGACCGCCCCGGATCAGCTTCGTCAGCGTGTCGCGCTGGCGCTCGCCGAAATGTTCGTCATCTCCACAAATTCCGTCAATGCGCGCGCCGTGACCACATACCAGAACATGCTGGAAAATGACGCTTTCGGTAATTTCTACACCATTATCAAAGACGTAACCCTTTCCCCTGGGATGGGCGCCTATCTGAATATGCTCAACAGCGCCAAGCCAGGCGTGATCAATGGCGTTACGCAGATCGCCAATGAAAACTATGCGCGTGAACTGATGCAGTTGTTCACCATTGGCTTGTACGCGCTCAATCAGGATGGCAGCCTGCAACTGGATTCCAGCGGCAACCCCATCCCAACCTACACCGAAGCGCAGGTCCAGGCCTTCGCCCGTGCCTATACGGGATGGACCTATGCGACCGCAACCGGAGGCGTACCGACAACCTTCCCCAACAATACCGCCAACTTTAACTCGCCCATGGCGGCCGTGGAATCACAACACGACCTTACGGCAAAGGTGCTGTTGAATGGCACGACGTTGCCGGCTGGACAGAGTTCCTCCCAGGACTTGACCGGTTCACTGGGAAATCTATTCTCCCACCCGAACGTCGGGCCGTTCGTCTGCCGCCAGCTGATTCAACATCTTGTGTCCAGCAATCCGAGTCCAGCCTATGTCGCCCGCGTCTCTGCGGTGTTCGCCAACGACGGTACAGGAGTTCGCGGAAACATGCAGGCCGTAATCCAGCAGATTCTGCTGGATCCTGAAGCGCGCGCAGGGGATACGAACTCCAGTTCCGCTGGGGGCCATTTGCGCGAGCCATTGCTCTACATGACGGGTGTAATGCGCGGCCTCGGATTCACATTCACACCTGCTGCGGGTAACGGAATCGAGTACTACTACACGCCAAGCAATTACACTGCCGCGCTGGGTGAGAGGCCATACACATCAGGAAGTGTGTTCAATTTCTTCTCGCCGGAATACGTGATCCCCGGAACAACCATCAATGCGCCCGAATTTGGCATTGAGAACACCGCGACTGCGGTGCTTCGGCTAACCCTTGCAGACAACCTCGTCTACAACCGGATTCAATCTTTCACTGTTGATCTCAGCAAAACCAGCGCGCTGGGGATGATGGCCTCGGCAACCGGCAACGCCACGACCGACAGTACCAATCTGGTTAACGCACTTGGCAACATCTTCATGCATGGGCAGATGCCGACGCAGATAAGCGCCCCGATCATCGCTCATGTGGCAACCCTCAGCGACCCGGCCCAAAGAGTCCGAGTCGCCACCTACCTTGTGACTACAAGTTCGTTTTATAAAGTCGTGCATTAGACGACTGACCGTAAGCAACGACGGTAAAGAAGATTCTTCAGGGGGATTAAATGGGCGTGGATCGTCGGACTTTTATCAAGTATGCATCACTTGCAGCAGCAGGCAACGCGGCGGCCCTCAGGCCCTTCGGCGCGCTGAATGCCTTGGCGCAAACCACGACCGACTACAAGGCGCTCGTCTGCATATTCTTGTTCGGCGGTAACGATGCAAATAACACGCTCGTGCCCTTCGATACCACCGGCTATGCCAATTACGCGAACATTCGCGGCCCTATCGCTCTTCCGCAAACCGGAGCCGCCGGGACCGCCCTCCTGCAGTTAAGTAACTTGCCCAACTTCTCGCTTAATCCGAACTTGCCGGAGATAGCAAGCCTATTCCAGACCAACAATGTGGCGCTCGTGGCAAATGTGGGCACACTGGTTGCGCCGACAACAAAAGCGCAGTATCAGTCGGGCGCCACGGTTCCGACAAATCTGTTTTCTCACTCGGACCAGCAATTGGAGTGGCAAAATGCTTCCAAGAGCGGTGCCACGCAAACGGGTTGGGCGGGCAGAATCGCAGATCAGCTCGCTTCGAAATACAACCTGACCGGCCAGGTGCCGATGATCACATCGGTTGCGGGAGACACTTTATTCTGCAACGGCAACGCAAGCACTCCGGTCAGCGTCAGCCCCGGCAATCTAGGCGGATCGCAATGCTCCGAAGGCACCACAGAATGCAATGCCCAACAGGCCACAGCGCAGGCCCTGCTGAGCTTTGATTCTGGACTGACGCTGGTCCAAGCGGACAACAACATCACCAACAATGCCTATTCCTATGCGAAGACCCTGACAGCGGCGACCCAATCGGTGACTCCGTTGTTGACACCCTTCCCGGCAGCCAATGGTCTGGCCACGCAGTTAAAGCAGATTGCGCAGATCATTCAGGTGCGAGCAGCACTCGGCGTCAACCGCCAGATATTCTTCTGCGGCGTTGGCAACTTCGACACCCACTCGAACCAGCTCGTCTTGCAAAATGGCTTGCTGGCACAGATGTCAGCGGCGATGAATGCTTTCTACGCTGCAACGGTCGAGATGGGAGTACAAAACAGCGTAACCAGTTTCACCATGTCCGACTTCTCGCGCACCTTCCAGCCAAACTCGAATACCGGTACCGACCATGCATGGGGATCGCACCACATCGTCATGGGCGGCGCCGTCAAGGGCGGCCAGTTATACGGGAAATTCCCGACGCTGACGCTGAACGGACCCGACGACTCGGGTACCAACGGAAGATGGGTTCCTTCAACCGGCAGCGCGCAATATGCGGCAACGCTCGCCTCCTGGTTCGGCGTGAGCGCGGCGCAGATGCCACTCGTCTTCCCCAATATCGCTAGCTTCCCAACCTCAAATCTCGGCTTCGTATAGAGATATCCGGTCGAAGCTAGATCTCGACGGGCGGAACGTAGTCCAAGCGCGGTTGCTGGATGCGGTAGCCGCTTAGCGCGAAATAAACCAGATACGCATAGCACAGCAGCACGACGACGAAGCTGTGC
>JALYIG010000144.1 GCA_030775885.1 Acidobacteriota bacterium
GACCAGAGGGCCACGAAGCAAACGGGAGAATCATCAATGATGAAGAAAATCAAACATGTGTTAGTTGCCCTAATCAAGGACGAATCCGGTCAGGACCTCATCGAGTACGCTCTGGTAGCCGGACTCATCGGCATCGGCGCAGTGGTCGCAATGACCGGCCTCTCCGGCAAGATTGGCAACGCTTTCAGCGGCGTTGGCAACAGCCTCGCCGCCGCCTGACAACCACTTCCGCGTGACCGTCGAAACCTTGCTACCGCCTCGCGCGGTCACGCGGACTCGTCTGCTTCAACGCTTCGACCCAAATCACTTGACTGGTCCCTTCCATGATCACTCCGCTACAGCAACTAATTCCGATGGGAGGCGCTCTACTGTGCGCGGTCGTCGGATCGATCCATGATCTCCGCGACCGCAGAATTCCTAACTGGATCACAGGTCCCGCGATCCTTGGAGGCCTGCTGCTTCACGGCGTCACGGGTCACTGGAGCGGCCTCGGCGAATCTGTACTCGCTGGAGTCATCGCCGGCGCGGTCGCACTGGTCTTCTGGTTCGCAGGCGGTATGGGCGCGGGCGACGTCAAGTTGATGGCCGCAGTCGGATGTATCGCGGGATTGTTCGACTTGCACCTGCTGCTGTTTTCCATCGCTCTTGCCGGCGGTATCTGTGGTCTCGCCCTTGCCGTGTACCACGGGCGCTTGCGCCCGACGCTTTCGAGTGCAGGGTCGCTGCTTCGGCATCACCTCAACCATGGACTCGCGCCCCATCCGGAGCTCAACCTGAACAACCCGGGAACGCTGCGCCTGCCCTTTGCGCTGCCCATCGCGGCTGGATGCCTGGCCACGCTGTGCAGCCTGGTATCGGGAGTGAGTTTGTGAATCCCCGCCGCGTACTCATCGCTCTCACCCTCGCGCTGCTCGCCTCTGGCGGGTCTACCTGGCTCATTGCGAGAAGGCTAACGACGCCGAGCGAATCGACGAAAACGGCGGAGGTTCAATACGCCGCGGCATCGCATGCTCTCCAGGCGGGCGAAGTCCTGAATCAGGCTAACACTGAGCTCGTCGCATGGCCTGCATCGATTCCAATTGAAGGCGTCTCGCCGCGCACCGCGGATATTGCCGGTCGTGAGGTGCTCTTTCCGCTCGCCAAAGGTCAGCCGATCCTCGATCGCGATCTCGCCCCGGCAGGCACCAGCATTGGTCTTGCCAGCAGGATTCCAGATGGCATGCGAGCCGTCGCGTTGCGGTCCGACGAGGTAGTTGGTGTTGCAGGATTTCTGCTGCCCGGTTCTCATCTCGACGTCCTGGTGACTTACCGCGCGGACGGCTCTTCGCAACCAATCACGGCAACTGTTCTGCAGAACGCCGTCGTCATCGCGACAGGTCACCAGACGGAGCCCGATCCATCCGGCAAGACATCGGACGCGACGGTTGTGACGCTTCTGCTCACGCCGGACGAGGCCCAGCGCGCCGTTCTGGCAAGTACTCAGGGAGCAATCCATTTCGTCCTACGCAATGGCGCCGACAACAGCAATACCACTGGCGCTCCCGTCCGGCTCTCGCAATTGACGATGCAAGCACAGGTCGCTGTGCGTCAGCCGAGCCACTCGCCGCAAGCAGCCGTCCTGGCAAAGCCGAAAGCTCCCGCACAACATGAGATTGAGACAATTCTTGCTGGCGATGGAAGTGCGGCACCTGGGCAACATGCAGGGGCTGGCCAATGATTTACGCCAACTCACGAACGGAGAATCGGCATTCGGCCAGTTGCCGGCGCTGTCTCATTCTCCTGCTATTCGCGGCAAGTCTTAGCCAAGCTCGCGCTCAGCGTGCGATCTCGTCCAACCTGTTGCTGGGCGCAACTTCGGTGCCGCTCACGGTGCATACTGCGGATGCACGCGATGTCCTACACATCACCGTCGGCCGTTCGATCGTGTTTACCTCGGGTGCTCCTTTGCACCGTGTGTATGTCGGAAATCCGTCGGTGCTGCAAACCTTTACTTCCGGCTCGACCGAGATCGTTCTCACCGCAAAATCTTCCGGCGTGAGCAGCCTCGTGATCTGGGACGAAGCTGGATGCAATCGCCTTTACTCGGTGTTTGCCGACATTGACCCGGAGTCTCTCCGCGATTCGCTTGCTCAAGCATTTCCGGGCTCTTCGATTCACGTCGAGGCTGGCGAGGGCAAGATATTCCTCTCTGGGTCCGTGGCAAGCGCCGTTGACTCCGAGGCGGCGCATAAGATGGCCTCCCTTTATGCGAAGGAGGTCGTCAACTCACTGAGAATTCTTCCCTCACACGGCAAGCAGGTACAGCTTAAATTACGCATTATCGAGGTCGATCGGTCACGCCTTGAGCAACTCGGAATCAACCTGTTCACCTCGGGTAACAACACCGCCGCGGCGACCACGACCTCGCAATTTACCAGCGTGGCAACCGGGGTTGGCTCGGCACTGGCAGTGAGTAATCCGCTCAATGTTTTCCTTTACAGCTCCTCTCTTAACGCCGGCGTTACGGTTCAGGACCTCGAACAGAAGCACGTACTTCAGGTGCTTGCGGAGCCCACGCTGACGACGCTCAGCGGCTTGCCGGCACGCTTTCTCTCGGGCGGCGAGTTTCCCTTCCCGGTGGTTGAAGGCGGCACGGGAAATACCGCAGTTGTCACGATTCAGTTCCGTCCCTACGGCGTGAAGGTCGATTTCACTCCCACCGTCAACGTCGACGGCTCAATCCGGCTCAAGCTTGCGCCGGAGGTAAGCACGTTGGATTACAGCAACGCCGTGACTATCTCCGGCTTCACCATCCCGGCGCTCTCGACCCGCCGCGCCGAGACGGAAGTCGAGATTCGGGACGGCCAGAGCTTCGTCGTCTCCGGCCTGCTCGATCACCGCACCACTGAGATTATGAGCAAGGTTCCCGGCATCGCGAATATTCCGATTATCGGCCAGCTGTTTCGTTCGAAGAACTTCAACCACTCGGTCACGGAACTGGTCATCATGGTGACCGCGACGATCGTCGATCCTCTGGCACCGAACGCAGGGCCTGCGCCAGCCGAACCTAAGTTTGTTGTCCCCAACCTGGACGCAGACGCGTTCGATGCATCTGCGCGAAGCAAATCCAACAAATCCAATAAGAGGGCCGCAGAAGCGACTGAGCTACAAATTCAACCCGCGACGAAAGGACCAGGTGTCCAATGACCGGTGAATCCGATTCAGCGGAACGAGCCACCCAGGCCATCTTCAGCGTTTGTGCAGACGAGGCCGTGGTCAATGCCGTGACGTCTGCATCCCTCAAAGTGACTGGGGCTCATTTTGCAGGTGAGTTTCGCGACTACATCACGTCGGACAGGCGCCCTCAGTTCTCCCCGTCACTCAAGAATGCCGCTTCGTGCGTTGCTCTCATCGACTTCGATCGCGATCCGGAGCTGGCTATTCAGACGACTGAACGTCTGTACCAGATTTTCTTGAAGAAGATCAGCATCGTTGGGGTAGGAACCCAACTCGACGTAGGTATACTCCTGCGCGCCGTCCGCAACGGATGCACTGAGTTTCTTACCAAACCGGTCGACCCCGACGATCTCATCGCAGCGCTCAATCGCTTCCAGGCCGCTATGGCAATCGATCCGCACAAGGGGAACGGCATCGGTCGGGTCATCGCATTCTTCGGCGCGAAAGGCGGAGTTGGGACCACAATGCTTGCGGTCCATTTAGCAATCCACCTGGTCTGCCAGCACGGCAAGAAGACACTGCTCATCGACTATAAGCATCAACTCGGACACGTCGCCCTCTACCTGGGCCTCAAAGACACCCTCTACCATTTCGATGAATTGCTTCGTAATGCCGATCGCCTGGACGCGGAACTGCTCGAGGGCTTCGTGGTACGGCATCGCAGCGGACTCGACGTGATCGCGTCACCGGAGATGGCATCCGGACCGCACGAGCCGAAGAGCGATCAGTTGGAACACGTCATGGACTTCCTGCGCCGGGAGTACGACTACGTGCTTATCGACTCGTCTGTCGATTTCCAGGATGCCAAAGCGTCCCTTCTCGAGCAGGCAGACGAGGTTTATATTGTCTCGACGCCGGATGTCGCGGCGCTGCGCGATCTTGCCCGGCTGGTCGAGAATCTCTCGCTCAGCGAATCGGCTACCAGCAAGTTGCATGTCGTGGTCAACCGCTCGACAGCGACCGATTCCATTACCTCCGACCAAATCGAGAAAGCTGTTCGGTTTCCCATCACGATCGCTGTGCCCAATAACTACTTCGAACTGCAGCGCGCGATCAACGATGGGGAACCGATTCCACCGCAGCGCCGATCGGAGTTCAACCAGGCAATCGCTCGCTGGGCCAACCGCGTCGTCCACGGCCTGAGCGCATCAAGGCCTACGCCCGCAAAAAAGAAATTCTTTTCCTTTTTGCACTAGGAATCTCGGCAGTGAGCAGTGCGTTTGAAGTACGAAAGGTCGACACGATGTCCGAAATGTCCATGTACATGACCGCACCTCCGCTTCCGCCAGTCGCCACGGAGGCGCGAGTCACGCTGGGCGATGCGGCGCGCCACACCTTGAAAACGGCCGTTCACCACGAACTGATCCGGCGCATGGACTTGGAAAAGCTTGCCGCCATCCAGGCCGACGAAATTGGCGGACGCCAGCGCCTGCTCGCTGTGATCCTGCAACTCATTGGCGAACAAAGTGCTCCCCTGAGCGCTCCGGACCGCGATCGTCTCGCCCACGACATTCTCGATGAAGTCTTCGGTCTGGGGCCGCTTGAGCCTCTGTTGCACGATCCAACCGTGAGCGACATCCTTGTGAATACCTACAACATGGTTTATGTGGAACGGCGCGGCGTGATCGAGAAGACGAACATCGTTTTCAACGATGAAGCTCATCTCATGCACATTATCGACAAAATCGTCTCTGCGGTTGGCCGCCGGATCGATGAGTCGTCCCCGATGGTCGATGCCCGCCTGCTGGACGGATCACGAGTGAACATCGTGATTCCGCCGTTGGCAGTGGACGGTCCGCTGCTCTCCATTCGGCGCTTCGGGTCAACTCCGCTGACTGCGGACGACTTGCTGCGCCATCGCGCCCTGACCCCACAAATGCTGGAGATCTTGCGAAGCGCGGTGCGGGCACGCTTGAACATCGTGGTTTCCGGAGGAACCGGATCAGGCAAAACAACGCTGCTCAACGTGCTCTCCGGTTTCATATCTGCCGCCGAGCGTATCGTCACGATCGAGGACTCTGCTGAGCTGCAGATTAAGCAGGAGCATGTCGCACGCCTGGAGTGCCGCCCGCCCAATCTTGAAGGTAAGGGCGCGATTCGCCAGCGCGAACTCGTAATCAACGCTCTGCGTATGCGTCCCGACCGCATTATCCTGGGAGAAGTTCGCGGCGAGGAAGCACTGGACATGCTGCAGGCGATGAACACCGGGCATGACGGATCGATCACCACCATCGACGCCAACAATCCTCGCGACGCGATTGCGCGCATTGAGACAATGGCTATGATGGGCTCGGTATCGCTGCCGGAAAAGGCAATTCGAGCACAGATTGCTTCCGCCGTCGATGTCATCGTCCAAGTATCCCGTATGAGCGATGGCACCCGGCGCGTTACCCACATCAGCGAGATCACTGGAACCAGTGGAGACATCGTCAGCCTGCAGGACATCTATGTTTTTGAGAAGCTTGGTCTCGGACCAAGCGGAAATGTCAGGGGGCGTTTCTACTCCACCGGTATCGTTCCTAAGTTTGGCGAGCGCCTGAAGGCCGCCGGAATCCCCTTCGGCCTTAATCTTCTTGACCATTCCGTAGAAGTATAGAGAGGAGGTTCAGCGTGAGTCCCATTGCAGTTACGTTTGTCGTCGCTCTGTCGCTCAACTCTGCGATTCTGTTGCTCCTTCTGCGTCCACCAGCCTCCAACTCAGCCCGGCAGCGGCTCTGCATCATCCAGGAATCGGTGCGCCCCCAGAATGCAGGAGCTTATGCCTCGGAACTGGTGGATGCGGAGCGACAGACCGGCCCCGTTCGACTCAGCGCCTTCCTCGAACGCTACGGATTCGCGAAGAGACTTAAACTACTGCTGGTTCACGCGAACAGCAATCTGAGTGTTGGTGCTACGTGTCTCCTTAGCGGAGGCTCAGCTCTGGTCTGTGCTTTGCTGACCTACATATTTCTCCGCGCCTCGCCGTGGGCCTGTTTCGCTGGGCTTGCAGGTTCCGTTATGCCGTATGGGGTGCTTCGATTCAGACGAAGTCGCAGGCTCAAGGCATTCAACGCGTCGCTACCCGATGCAATCGATTTGATGGCACGTGCGCTGCGCGCAGGCCACGCGATGGGGTCCGCAATCGAAATGGTTGCCGACCAGATGCCGGAGCCGCTCGCCTTCGAGTTTGTGCAGGTGTATCAACAGCAGCGGCTGGGACTCCAGTTTCGCGATGCGTTGCTCCAAATAGGTGCTCGAGTTCCATCTCGCGACTTGCAATTTTTGACCACCGCCATCCTTGTCCAGAAAGAAACCGGAGGTGACCTGACGGAAATCCTCGATCGCGCGGCACACGTCATTCGCGAACGAATCCGCATTGAAGGCGAAGTTCGCACCCACACTGCGCAGGGTAGGCTCACGGGGTGGATCCTCGGCCTGCTTCCGATTATTCTGCTCGTGCTCATCAACCTCGTCAGCCCGGGCTATTCCAGGCTTCTCTTTGAGGATCCGACGGGACAGAAGCTCCTGTACGCTGGGGCCGGTCTCATTTTTGCTGGCTCTCTTATTATCCGGAAAATCGTCGATGTACAGGTGTGACCCAGCCATGACGCCTGTCTTCTACCTCGCGGTTGGCATGACCATATTCTCAGCATTTGCGCTGGCGATCGCCATCCTATTTACGCGGACATCGCGCGCAACCATACGGCGCATGCGCGAAGTTACCCATGGCGGAAGAAGCTACAGGAGAAGCGCCCCCGCAGCTGTTGACGCAGGCCGCAAACTATTTACTTTTGTCCATTGGCTCCGTGCGCATCTTGGTCTGGCAGATTCTGCCGACCTGCCTGAGCGGTTGGCGAATGCGGGTTACCGTGGCAGCTTACCCGCGGATCTGTATAACTCCGCTCGCATCCTCGGGCCTCTGCTGGCTGCTGTCGGTGCCAACTTGATCCCGTCGGCCCGGCTCTTCTGCACGATTGCCCTGCCTGCGGTAGCGTTCATTGCGCCAAATATCGTACTCACGCGACTGATCAAGCGTCGTCGCGAAAAAATCCGGCGCAGTATTCCGGATGCAATCGACCTGCTGGTGATCTGTGTCGATGCGGGGCTGGGTATCGACCAGGCGCTTCTGCGCGTAGGCCAGGAACTCGGCATCAGCCATCCGCAGATTACCGAGGAATTACTTCAGATCAATCGCGAGCAGCGCGCCGGAAAACCGCGCATCCAGGCTTGGGCCGACATGGCGAAACGCAGTCAGCTTCCGGACATCGACGCCTTCTCCAGCATGCTTCTGCAGACTGAGCGCTTCGGCACGCCGATCGCCCGAGCTCTCAGCGTGTTTGCCGATACCATCCGGACCAAGCGCCGCCAACTTGCTGAACAGATGGCGGCAAAAACAACTGTGAAAATTATCTTCCCCTTGGTACTCTTCATCTTTCCCAGCATCTTCATCGTGCTGCTCGGACCGGCAGTCCTGACGATTATGCGCGGCATGTCGAGCGTCGGGCCATGACGCGGTGTCTAGTCGATGAAGCGGCGCGTAATTCCGCCATAGGCATCAATGCGTCGGTCTCGAAGAAATGGCCAATGCTGGCGGGTCGTTTCGACAAGAGTCGGGTCCAGTTCCGCGGTGAGGATTTCCTCTTTATCGTGCGATGCCTGGGCCAGAATGCGTCCAAAGGGATCCGCAATAAAGC
>JALYIG010000145.1 GCA_030775885.1 Acidobacteriota bacterium
ATGATTCCACAGATGCTGGCGGAGGTGAGCACCAGCGAGAGCGCGACCTCCCAGGCATAGGGATGGCCAAGCGAGACGCGGAAGTACATTAGCAGAGGCGTGAATGGAGGCAGAAGCGCGAGGACGCGCGAAAGCGTGCTGTCCGGTGTGGTCAGCAGCGTGCCGAGCATAACGAAGCAGAACAACAAGGGCATGACGAGAAACATGTTGAGCTGCTGTAGTTCCTGTTCGGAGTTGGTCATGGCGCCCAGCCCGGCGGCAATGGCCGCGTAGAAGAGGTAGCCAAGGATGAAGTAAATGAAAAAGAAGAGGACCTGGGCCACGGTGAGAGAGATGTGAAGGCTGTCTCCGCCGAAATGCAAGGCGGTGGATGCGCCGGCCAGGGCAAGTGCGGCCGCGAGCCAGATGCCGACCTGGGTAAGGCCGACCGAGCCAACGCCGATAATCTTGCCGGCCATCATGGCCTCGGGACGAATGGTGGCAAGCAGGACCTCGAAGATGCGCGAAGTTTTTTCTTCGATGATGGACCGTGCGACGTTCATGCCATACAGCATGATGACCAGGTACATGACGAAGAAGAGGACGGAGACACTGATCTGGGCAGAGGCGTCGTCGTGATCCCTGGGCTTATGGGAGGCGACGATCTGGACTGGCTGGAGCATGGTATCCGCGTCGGCGGCGACGATGCCGCGGTGGGTGAGTTGCTCGCGGATGAGGACTTTGTCGAGCGCGACGGTGAGCGTGTTCTTGATGGGGGCGTCGCGGCTGAAGCGGGGAGTGAAGGCGAAGGTGGGACGGCCGCCAAGCGAAGTCGCGGGGGTGATCCAGAGATAGCCGTCGATGTCTCCCGAGTCGAGACTGTGATCCATCTCCGCGCGGGTGTTTGGACCGGGGTCGATGGCGTCGACAAGGAGGTGCGGCGTCTCTCTCGGAGCGATCGGCTTGACACCTGCTGCGTTTGGATCGGCCGCATCCGGGGGATGCTGCCGCATGCGGACAAGTTCATCCTGCAAATCAAGCGCGAGCTGGGTGTCCGGTGAGACGACGGCGATGCGGAGATCGCTGACGGATCGGGAGCCGAAGAACACGGTGCCGACGGCGAACATACCCATGATGACGGGAATCATGATGGTGGTGATGAGAAAGCCGCGGGTGCGGACGCGCTCGGTATACTCGCGATGCGCGATGATCCAGACGTTCCGCATGGAAACGGCGCGCATTCTAGGCATCGAGGTAGCTTCCTACCGGCTCTTCGATTTCCTCCAGAGCGGGTTCGATGGGGTCGGCGCCGGGGGAAATTTCCTGCACCTTCTCGATGAATATCTCTTCAAGGGTGGGTTCGGTGACCGCAAAGTGAGTGACGCGGGCGTGTTGCAGCGCGCGGGCGAGGAGGGCCTGAGCATCGTCGGCCAGCGTTGCAGATGGGCGCAGCCGGACGTCGGCCTGGCCGGGAAATCGATGGACGCACTCCACGCAGGGATGATGCAGGAAGGAGTCGTCGCCCTCGAACTTAATGTGGATGCGGTTGTGCGGGTAGCGAGACTTGATGTCGTGCATGGAGCCGTAGAGAACCAGTTTGCCGCGGTGGATGAGCGCGATGTTGTCGCACAGCTTCTCCACCTGGTCCATGCGATGGGTAGAGAAGAGGACAGCCTTGCCCCTGCTGCGGAGTTCCAGCAATGTATCCATTAGCATGTTGGCGTTGACGGGGTCGAGACCGCTGAACGGCTCGTCCATGATGATGAGATCGGGGTCGTGGAGCAGGGCTCCGATGAACTGGACCTTCTGCTGCATTCCCTTGGAAAGGTCTTCGGTCTTCTTGTGCAGGGTGTCTGCAATCTGCAGTTTCTCGCACCAGTCGCGCGCCCGTTGTTCTGCAAGCGCGGCGCCGAGATAGTGCAGGCGGCCGAGAAAGACAAGCTGATCCAGCACCTTCATCTTCTTGTAGAGGCCGCGCTCTTCCGGGAGATAGCCAACACGGCCGAGGTGACTGCGAACAAAGGGCTTGCCGAAAAGGGACACGGAGCCAGAATCTGGCATGGTGATGCCGATCATCATGCGGATGGAACTGGTTTTGCCTGAGCCATTGGGCCCGAGCAGGCCAAACATTGTTCCCGCCTCGACGGTCAGGGAGAGGCCTTCCACCGCAACCTTGGTGTCGTAGACCTTGCGAATACGATCGAGTTGGACGATTGCCATAGGAGACTTTAGATGGTGGGCGAAACAATTGAGTAAGTCTAGCAGTCGTAGGATAGGTCCGGTCTATACCACTAGCGGGGTGCTGCGTTCTTGACACTGAACGGGCGGGGCAAGCTACAATAGAAAGAGTTTGGGTTCAAGCGGTGCATTTGCTTGGATCCGCTCAACTTTTCATCGTCGGCAACGCCAATCCTTTGAAAAGATACGGGTTCCGTAAAGGGACCCAGCAAGAAGCGGAATCTGCTGCGGCCCTGGGTTCGGGTTGCGGTTCAGGGATCGCAAATTCCACTCGCCACGCGAGAAATTCACTGTAGTCCGACCGACGGCAGACGCCGGGTCGAAGGAGACTTACCATGCGTCATCGCAATGCAGGATTCAAGTTAGGCCGCAACCCCAGCCACCGCCGCGCACTTCTGCGCAATCTCGTAACCTCGATCATTCTGATGGATCGCGTGGAAACTACCCTCACCAAGTGTAAGGCGACCGCGCCGCTGGTGGACAAGATGATTACCCTGGGCAAGCGCGGGACCGTCCATGCGCGCCGCCAGGCACTGGCGTTTATGATGACGCCGGAGTCGGTGGACAGGCTGTTCGGCGTGGTTGCGCCGCGCTACAGCGACCGTAACGGTGGATATTCGCGTATTACGCGGAGCGGTGCTCGTAAGGGCGATGCAGCGGAGATGGCGTACATCGAACTGCTGGGCGCAGAGAGCGAGTTGGATGAGAAGCGCCAGAAGCGCGAAGAAGCCCGCACCAAGAAGCGTGAAGAGATGGCAAAGCAGATGGAAGAGCAGACTCCGGCCGGCGACGCGCCCGCGGATGACGCAGCAGCCTAAGAGATAAGACCAGGATGTTGAAAGCCCGCCGCGAGAGCGATCCTGCGGCGGGTTTTTCATTGCCCGGAGACTGATTGCGCCGCGGTTGACAGGCGCGTGAGCAGTGGTTCCATGGCGCCGGCCCATATCTGATAGCCGGCGGCGGAGGGATGCAACTTGTCGGGTCCGAGTCCGGTCCAATTGTCCCCGACGGGCGGCACCAACGGAACAAGGTCGAGGTAAAAGACGGTCTTATCGTCGGCTAAGGGGGGAGGAGGGCGTTGGCATCAGTCAATAACTGCGTGGCGCGAGCGTTGGGCAGGATACTGACGAGGATGATTTTCGTCATCGGATACATGGCTTCGAGTTTGTCGATGACGGCATGAACGCCGGCTGCAATGTCTGCGGCGGGATCGACGTTGTTGTTGGTGCCGATCAGCAGAACGGTCACTTTGGGCCTGAGGTCCTGGACGTCCATGTTGTCGAGACGCCAGAGAACGTGTTGAGTGCGATCGGCTCCCACGCCAAAGTTTAGCGCGTTGCGGGAGGCGTACATTTTGTCCCAGATGGCGGCGGCGCGGTCGACTCCGCCCCAGCCTTTGGAGCTCCAGGCCTCGGTGATGGAGTCGCGACGAAGAGAATGTCGACGGGATGGCCCTTGGCGGCGGCGACACGGTCACGGCCCTTATCGTTGGCGGGGCGGGCGCGGAAGTTTGAGTCGCTGGGGATGGTGGTGCGCGGCACGGCGTCTACGGCGGGTGCTGCAGGCTGGGCGGCGATATTTGTAGGCGCGGGAGGAATGGGTGTCGCAGGGGTCTGGGCCGCGACGACCAGCGGCAGGATGAGGAAAAGAGCAAGCGAGCGGAGGTTGCGCATGGGAGACGAGGGTATCCGCTTGGCGCTTTGGGGAGGCAAATTCAGACGGAAGTGCGTGCCGCTGTAATCTGTTGGAATAATGAGCGAAGAGACTTATGTTGTCGTGCTGACGACGGTGGGAACGAAGCAGTTTGCGAACGACCTCGCGCAATCGATTGTGGAGGCGAGGCTGGCGGCATGTGTCCAGATCCAGGCGGTGCAAAGCGTGTACCGGTGGAAGGGGAAGGTATGCGCGGAACCGGAGTGGCAGCTTGCGATCAAGACGACGGACGCAAAGTATGCCGAATTGGAGCGGTACATTCGGGCCAACCACTCGTACGAGACGCCGGAGATTGTAAGAATAGCGCTCGCGGGCGGATCAGCGGAGTATCTCGGGTGGATTGACGAGAGCGTGGCGGAGCGGAGTAAGCCTCTGCGCTGGCTGGTTGGCCGGGCATAGAATTCAGACGGCTCGGACGAGGTGAAATGAGACGACGCGAGATGTTAAAGTCGGGATTAGCAGTTGGTGCCGCCACGATGGCTTTCAGCGGGATGACTTTGGGCCAGGCTCAGGGAGTAAGCATGGCAAGGACGGTCGATGGCAAACTCAGCGAGGACAGGGCGAGTTGGCTGGAGCTGCTGGACCGGATCTGCCGGCCGCTGTTCGAGGCGTTGAGCCAGCGGCGGCTGAAGGCGCTGATGCCGGTAGAAGCCTACGCGGGAGAGCAGGAGCATCGGCGGCAAACGACATATTTGGAGGCGCTGGGGCGGGCGCTGTGTGGCATCGCTCCGTGGCTGGAGCATGGCGCAACGACGGGCGCGGAGGGGGAGATGCGCGCGCGGTATTGCGAGTGGGCGCGGGCGGCGATTGCTTCGGCCGTGGACAAGAGTTCGCCGGACTATATGGACTTCGGCGGCGACCGGCAGACTATCGTGGACACGGCATTTCTGTCGCTGGCGATGCTGCGCGCTCCGCAGGAGCTGCGCGAGAAGCTGGCACCAGCGGTGCGCGCCCAACTTGCGGATGCGATGCGTGCGACGCGGCTAAAGCTGCCCAATTACAACAACTGGCTGCTGTTTGCGGCGATGATCGAGGCAGGGCTGTTTGCGCTGGGCGAGCCCTGGGACCGGCTGCGCGTGGATTACGCGCTACGCGAGCATGAGAATTGGTATGTCGGCGATGGCGTGTATGGCGACGGGCCGCACTTCCACCAGGATTACTACAACTCGTTTGTGATTCAGCCGTTCCTCGAGATGCTGATGGATGTGATGAGCAAGCAGGAAGACGCGTGGGGCGCGATGGCCGCGGACATTCGCGAACGCGGGAAGCGCTATGCGGCGATCCAGGAACGGATGATTGCACCAGATGGATCGTATCCCGTGGTCGGGCGATCGATTGCGTATCGTTGCGGGGCGTTTCAGCAGCTTGCCGATGTGGCGCTGCGGCATGCGCTGCCTGAGGCGGTTTCGCCGGAACAGGTGCGCGGGGCGCTGACTGCGGTGATGCAGCGGACGCTGACGCCGGCCGGCACCTTTGACGAGAAGGGATGGCTGCGCATCGGGCTCGCCGGACACCAGCCGTCGCTGGGAGAGGTCTACATCTCCACTGGAAGCTTGTACCTATGCATGACTGCATTCCTGCCGCTTGGCCTGCCCGCAGCCGATCGCTTCTGGAGCGGGGCGGCGGCGCCGTGGAGTTCCGTCACTGTGTGGGGCGGCGCGGACTTCGCCGTGGATCACGCGCTGGAAGGACGGCAAAGGGGCGATTGAGACGTCGGAAATCCGACTCCCAGCGCCAAGAGGGAGTGTCAAGAACGGCAACATTTTTAGTTCCGAATGGCCCCGATTCACAGATCTGCATCATACTCTGTATGGAAGAGGGTTGCGCCATGAGCGATCAGGAACAGATTACTGCCCTTGCCGATGAGCTTACCAACGCGGTTCAATCCGTCGTTGAAACCTTCGAACCGTACCAAGCCGATCACCGTCCGGACTGCTCGGACTTTGCGCGCTGGCTGATCTGGAATAACCAAACCTCCGAGCGGCTGGGGATTGTGGCGCTGGCCGGGCAGGAGCACACACTGTCGTTGCGCGAGCAGAAGGTACTGCTGCGGACCAGAGCGATGGACCTGCTGCGCAACGTCGCCTAGCTGGCGCGTAGAGATAAAGTGAAATGATGAATGGGCTAGACCCCCTGTAAGTGACGGGGATGGCGGTTACAGGCGGCAGATGAGCAGTTCGCGCTCGTAGATCATCTCGGGCGGCAGGTGGTCGTGGAGCTCCAGGAAGAGTTCTTCGTGGCCCATGATCTCCTGCTTCCATTGCGTTCGATCGACGGCCTGCAGTTGGTCGAAGGTGGCCTTGGGGAAATCGAGCCCCTTCCAGCGGATGTCGTCGTAGTGGGGCGTCCAACCGATGGGAGTCTCCTTACCCTGGGCACGGCCGCGGACGCGGTCTACGATCCAGGCGAGGACGCGGATGTTTTCTCCGTAGCCGGGCCAGATGAATTTGCCCTGCTCGTCCTTGCGGAACCAGTTGACATGGAAGACGCGTGGCGTGAGGGAGAGCGTACGCTGCATCTTGATCCAGTGACGGAAATAGTCGCCCATGTGGTAGCCGCAGAAGGGCAGCATCGCCATGGGGTCGCGACGGACTTTGCCGACGGGCGCGCCGGCTGCGGCGGTAGTCTCCGAACCCATGGTAGCGCCGATATAGACTCCGGACGACCAGTTGAAGGCTTGGTATACGAGCGGCATGGTGGTGGGGCGGCGGCCACCGAAGATGATGGCGGAGATGGGCACGCCTTCCGGGTTTTCCCAGTCGGGATCGATACTGGGACATTGCGCTGCGGGCGCGGTAAAGCGGCCGTTGGGATGTGCGGCGGTGCGGCCAGTTTCTTTGGCGATGGTGGGAGTCCACACCTGGCCGCGCCAATCGAGACATTCGGCGGGCGGTGTATCGGTCATGCCCTCCCACCACACTCCGCCCTCGGGCGTGAGCGCGACGTTGGTGAAGATGGTGTTGCTGGCGAGCGTGGCCATGGCGTTCGAGTTAGTCTTCGCGCTAGTGCCAGGAGCTACGCCGAAGAAACCAGCCTCTGGGTTGATGGCGCGGAGCTGGCCTGTAGCATCGGGTTTGATCCAGGCGATGTCGTCGCCGACCGTCCAAACCTTCCAGCCTTCGAATCCTGCGGGAGGGATCAGCATGGCGAAGTTGGTCTTGCCGCAGGCGCTGGGAAATGCGGCGGCGACGTAGGTCTTCTCGCCGGAGGGTGATTCGAGGCCGAGGATGAGCATATGCTCGGCCATCCAGCCTTCGTCGCGGGCGATATTGGAGGCGATGCGCAGAGCGAAGCACTTCTTGCCGAGCAGCGCGTTGCCTCCGTAGCCGGAGCCGTAGGACCATATCTCGCGTGTCTCCGGGAAGTGGACGATGTACTTGGTGTCATTGCAGGGCCATGCTTCATCTGGCTGACCGGGTGCGATCGGCGCGCCGACGGAGTGCATGCACGGGACGACGCGCTTGATGTCCTTATCGATCTCGGCTAGAACGGGAGCGCCGATGCGGGCCATGATGCGCATGTTGACGACGGCGTATGCCGAGTCGGTGAGTTGCACGCCGATTTGCGACATGGGCGAGCCGACCGGACCCATGCTGAAGGCCAGCACGTACATGGTGCGTCCGCGCATGCATCCGCGAAAGAGCTGCTTGAGCTTCTTGCGCATGACAAAGGGGTCTTCCCAATTGTTGGTCGGGCCAGCATTGTCTTTGGAGAGCGAGCAGATGAAGGTACGGTCCTCGACGCGGGCGACATCGTTGGGCGAGGAGCGAGCGTAGAAACAGCCAGGCCAGAGCTTCTCGTTGAGCCGGGTGAACGTGCCGCCAGCGACCAGTTGCTCGCAGAGTTCGTCGCATTCCGCCTGCGATCCGTCGATCCAGTGGACGCGATCGGGCTGACAGAGGTCGGCCATCTTTTCGACCCAGCGTGAAAGGTGCCTGTTGGTCGTGGGAGGAGCGGCGAGTGCGGCGGTTGTCATCGATGGAGATCCTTCAGAGTTTGATTTCGATTCTCTTCCCTGCTGGTGGGAGACGCAGCAC
>JALYIG010000146.1 GCA_030775885.1 Acidobacteriota bacterium
GGGCAAGTTCCTGCGGCGGGACGAGGTCTACCTTGTTCAGTACCTGGATGACGGGCTTGGTCGAGACTCCAAGCTCGGCTAAGACTCGTTCAACCTGAGTTTTCTGCTCATCGAGCATAGGGCTGGAAGCGTCCTGCACATGGATCAATACCTCGGCTCGCTCGACTTCTTCCAGCGTGGCTCGGAAGCTCGTAACAAGAGTGTGAGGAAGGTTGCGGATGAAGCCTACTGTGTCGGAGAGCAGGATTCTGCGGCGGGATGGAAGCTGCAACTGCCTGAGTTTCGGGTCGAGAGTGGCGAACATACGGGCTAATTCGAGAACGCCCGACTCGGTGAGGGCATTGAAGAGGGTACTCTTGCCGGCGTTAGTGTAACCGACCAGCGCCACTACAGGAACCGGGACTGCCTCACGTCTCTGCCGCTGTTGATGGCGAATGCGACGGACGGCGTCGAGCTGGGTCTTGATATGGTCGATGCGCAGGTTGATCTTGCGGCGGTCGGTCTCGAGCTGCGTCTCGCCCGGGCCACGGGTTCCTATGCCGCCGCCAAGCTGCGACATGGCGCGACCGCGTCCCGCCAGGCGCGGCAGCTGGTATTCCAACTGTGCCAGTTCTACCTGGAGCTGACCTTCACGGGTCTTAGCATGGCGGGCGAAGATATCAAGTATGAGCTGCGATCGGTCTATGACGTGGCAGGGCAGCCGAGCCTCTACGTTGCGGAGCTGCGACGGTGTCAGGTCGTGATCGAAGAGTACAAGCGACGCGTTGGTACTGGCCACGACGCCAACAATCTCGTCGAGCTTTCCCTCGCCGACAAGGCTAGAGGGATCGGGCCTCTGGCGACGCTGGACCAGCGTGGCGGCAATGGTCGCGCCGGCTGATCGGGCGAGCTCCTCGAACTCTGCGCGGCCGGCATCGAAGTCGAGACTGGAATCCGCATGCTGCGGATAGTCTTCTTCTCCAGCCATAAGGGCGGCCGCGGTACGGGCAAGTCGTGCGGCTGCGGTAAGCTGCTTGCGCTTGCGGACTTCTCCAGTGAACTCGACCACGACAATGACGGCAAGTTCCTGCTGGGTCTGCGAGGTGCGGAGTTCGCGCGCGAGGAGGGCCGCGTCCTGGGCCTCACTTGCTTCGACAAGACTACGATGGACAGTCTTTCCGCTTTTTCTGTGTGATTGCCCTTTCTCCGGGGAGGCTTCACGCGAAGCCTTTTTGCTGGTCAAAGTCATCTCAATTCAGGGCCGAATTTCCGACATCTATTACTAATGATACTGAATGGCTAACGACAGTATGCTGGCTGCAATCGATCCCGCCGCCCATTTCAATGTTACTATGCCGCTACGCCGTTTCACGCGAAACTGGTCACCTGGGCAATTGGATCCGCCGCCGAATCCCGTCAGTGGCATCGCGCCGTCATCGTTTGCTTAATTTGGCATACTGCTCAGCAGTAAGCATCAGAAACACCCCGCCCCTGCCTACGCTGACACCATGCTCGATGGCCTGGCGACATTCCAGATTGTGGAGTGCCCCAGCATGTTCCGCCTGCCGCAGGATCTTATCCGACGTGGCGAACGTAAACGTGCGCGGTAGCGGTGTCTTGAGGTCTTCCTCAAGGAACTGACAGTACCAGCCGCTACGCGAGAAAAATGACATGTACACCCGGCGACGCGGAGCACACCGGGCACAGTACCTTTCTCCGGTTGGATGGGTGGGGTCAGGTTTTAGGGATACCTGCAAACGCAGCAAATCTTGCCAGTCAAGCGCATCCGCGATGTTGATGCGCGTTCCCCACCCATAGGCGAATAATAAGCGAATATGCTGTGGATTGCGAGACCGCCCGCGATTTCTCGTCGGCCGGAGCCCAAAATTTTTATTGACAAAGTGTCATTGAGAAACCTTATTAGTTTCAGTAAGACACTAATAAGGTGCCCACCATGCTTCTCTCCTACGTAAAGGTTCCCGCTACCCATTACGCTCTCCACTTCCACCAGGGCCGCATCCGGCGTGAAGGCCTGGGGTTGTCCTTCTTCTACTACGCGCCGAGCGCGACCATTGCCGCGATCCCGATGGGGAGTACCGATGCTCCATTTGCCTTTGTAGAAAGCACAGCAGACTTCCAACAGGCGACGGTCCAGGGCCAGTGGACCTACAGGGTTGCCGATCCTAAGAAGGTTGCGTCGTTGCTGGATTTCAGTATCGGTTCAAGGGCGCAGTACCTCGCCGACGGGCCGTTGAAGCTGCAGGAGCGGTTGGTGAAGGAGGCTCAGGTCGCCGCCAGGGCCGTGACCCAGCGGATGACACTTCCGGAGGTACTGATCAGCGCAACGGCGATTGGTGCGGAGGTTTCGGAGGCTCTGAAGACCTCAGAGTCGATTACGAGCCTCGGAGTCGAGATCATGAGCCTCGCCGTAATCTCCATCAAGCCGACGCCGGAGATGGCAAAGGCACTGGAGGCCGGCGCACGCGAGGCTCTCTGAGTTATTCGGCTAAATGTCCACATCGATTCGGATGTGGACTGCAGCGAGGGAAGGCTCAATGATCTGTCGTGAATAGAACGAGTTTGTAGTTGCCCTGAGTAAAACATCAGCCTGCATGCCGATTAGATGAAGAATAAGGAAGTGAAAGAAGTGTGCCAAAGCCGAGGCAAGGTCGCCGGTGTCCAGAGAAGCATTTGTTCTAACCATCCCCTCGTGAGCAAGGTCATTTCGCCGGTCCGTACATGCTCCAGCAAAGTTTGCCAGCGATTTCCTCGTGATCGGTAATGGTAACTGCTTCAGGCACTCCTTGATGCGTCTCCTAAGGCTCGGCTCATGTGCGTACGCCAGTTTTTCGGCCAGCCACAATTTGTCCTCAGCGCTCCCGGTGAATCCATCAAGAATCCGCTGCACCTTTTCTTTCACCAGCCGAGTCGAATCGCCAATGCTCGAACTCTCGCTAAACCTTCAAGCGCAAGCCCCACGGATCTTCCTCTACGAAGTAACCGGTACAGAGAGAGGAACAGATCAGACGGTACGCCGTACTGGATTCGGGCCGCGCGTTTTCTTCATTGAGATCGCTATCCCATCGCTAGACGACATGGCAGCGACTCCGCGCCAGCCGCCAAAACTGCTCGAATCAGAAGGACAAAGAATCTTTGGAGTGGGTAAATAGTCCGTACAAGCAGAGCATAAGCATGGGAACGAGGTAGCACCGCTTGAGGCCAGTCAACCCACGCTACATCAGTGAGCTGTGGGTGACACTCAATACACTCACCGAATTTGATGAGTGCATCAGCGATTGGACCATCGCTGCACTCTCGATCTTTAGCGATCTCTTGACGGATTGTGGGCACGCCAACGATTTGACTATTTTATTTGCGGCTGCCCGAAATCATCGCCATTGAAGCCCGGTCCTCAACTCGCGTGTGGACTGTGTCCGATTTGCCTGGGTGAGTGGTAAGACCTGTTCTCGCCAGTTGAAAATTAAAGTTGCCGAAAACCGAGACTAAATATTTCATGCAGTTCGTGTAATCTGCATGGGCGCGCCCCGGGGGCGGTCAATGTCTAGATCTTAAAGGGCAAGATTGTCCAAACTGTCAAGCTTTCGGCCCACAGCTTATTGCTAATCAAAACTCCAAGTCTTAGACGCGCGCTTATGACTATATGACCTACAGATGCGAATGTGTACGAGCCCGGACTTGTGTTCTGCTTCATTTGCTCTTTGGTCTCCGTTGTTGGACAACGAACTAGCCCGTCGTCCTGCTGTGAGAAATAGCCCGAAGCTGCCATACAGATGACGCGGAACACTGAGAGACAGTCACCGTCGACTCTTTTGAGTCGAGATCCAGCGCATCGATCCGCTTGGTATGGACTACATTTGTGTTGGTGAATAGCTCGACAACAGAACCGTCCATGAAAATATGGACTTCAACAAAGTTATGGCGGCCTTCTGAGAGTTCGAAGCTCTTTCCGTCAATAGTTATGTGAGAGGAATCACTATCACGGTAGTGAACTTCTAAATAGGTTCGGCTTGATGAGCCAACAACGATCGATGCGTCTGGGGCGGCTCGGGCAAATCGAATCACCATTTCACCGCTGAAGTCCTGAAATGAGAGTCTTGAATTGGGCGCGGCACTGGTCCTTAGTCCGCCGAGTGAAGGCAATGGCCGCATACCAAGAGAGTTGTCATGCTCCAGAGAAAGGATTCGCGGGAGGGCCATAACGCCCGCCCAGCCTGCGCGGATATAGTCTGCCTCAGGTCTGGTTTCGGGAATCCAACCCCACAGGATGCGTTTGCCGACGGCATCGAGCATCGACTTCGGTGCGTAGAATGCCCCAGTATCGAGAAGGCCCTGTTTCTCGGGATGGAATCTCAACGACTCACGGTCGAAATCTCCGATCAACCAATAGACTTTTCGCTCCGTGGAGTAGAGAAGCACGTACTTTTGTCCGAGTTGAAAGAAATCGGGGCACTCCCACATCTCCCCACTATCGACCGGATCGATTGTGGAAGACCCATTCCCCTCTCCAATGATGAGGGGGTGCAGGTATTCCCAGGCGTGGAGATCGGCTGACCGGTAGAGCAACACCGCACCCCCGACCGACTTGAAGCCGGAGCCTATGGCCATGTACCAAAGCTTTCCGTCTCTCCACACGCATGGATCACGGAAGCCCGTGACTGCGAGGCCCACGGGCGGATTCGCAATGACCGGTACAGGTGAAGCAGTCCATGAGCGCAATTGAGGGTCGCGAGAGGTCGCTAGGCATTGTGACTCGTGGAAGTTGTGTGTGCCGTCGCGCAACGTTGCATCTTCGGGCGAACTCGATCTGACGCCCGTATACAAGATGGTGGGGACACCGTTATGGATTACTGTGCTGCCACTAAAGCAGCCGTCGCGGTCAGGACCATTCGGATTCGGCGAAAGCGCAATCGGCAGATGACGCCAGTGGATCATGTCCGGACTGAGCGCATGGGCCCAGTGCATGTCACCCCATTTGGCCGCGCTCGGATTGTACTGGTAGAACATGTGGTAATACCCATTCCAGTAGATGGGCCCATTTGGATCGTTCATCCAATTGGCAGCGGGAAGCAGGTGATACTGCGGGCGCAGAGGGTCACTAGAGATCGTCGTTGAATCTACGCTCTTGGTCTCCCCGAGGCATTGGATGCATGGGAGAAGCGATCCCGCGGCTAGGCTGCCGCAAGAAGCAACAAATTTGCGTCGGTTGAGGCTTGCTCTCATACCCTGCCTTCGATAGGCTTCTGCAGTTCGACCGCTCCCAATTCGGAATATGGTGGCCAATGGTTGGGGATGGCAGCAGCTTGCGAGGCCACCCAAGCTCCATTCCTGTTCGCCGCCTCACTGATTTCGGCGAGAGAGGTGCCTGCAAGCGTCAAGTACGTGACTGTGGCGAGAAATGCGTCTCCCGCACCGACTGTATCGACCACGTTGGTAGCAACACCCGGGTGGCGATAATAGCCGTGGTTGCTAACGATAAGGCTTCCTGCGCTACCAAACGTTACACAAACCAGAGAAAGAGGAAACGCACTCATCAGCGTGTCTACTGATGCCCTCCACACGTCCTTGCTCGGGCGCGTGCGCAACCCCAAAAGTTCGGAGACAGTTTTGAGTTCTTCTTCGTTCACCTTCAACAAGGAGGCCTTAGTCAGTGACCATCTGATCGCTTCTTCGTTGACGTAGGGATATCGAAGATTCAGGTCTAGGGCTCGTAGGCATCCTTTACGAGTCATCTCGAGAAATTTCTCGAGAGTCGCTTTGGACACTGGGCTTCGCTGCGCTAGCGTCCCAAAGCAGACCGCATCGGCGTCCTGAGCAAGTTGAGTCCACGCCGGAGAAAACTCGAATGCGTCCCAGGCAGCGTTTTCATGGATGCAGTAGGCCGGCTGGCCTTCCGTATCAATGGCTACTGTGACCTTGCCTGTCGGAAGAAGAGGATCACGTTGGACAAAGTTTGTGTCTACCGGGAATGCTGCAAGTTCTCGAACGATTCTCGTCCCATGTTCGTCTGAGCCCACTCGGCTTGCGAGTACGGCATTACTTCCGAGCCGTCCTGCCATGACGCACAGATTGGCCGCTGCCCCACCTAATCTCTCCCCCGCCGGTAACACATCCCAAAGAACTTCGCCTAAAGCGACGATGACTGGATTTGAAGCGCTCTTCTTCAATTCGTGTGTCTTATGCATTGTTGGCTCTCCGTGGCACGAGGCGAGCCTGAAGTTGTTCAAGGGTCAATCCTTTCGTCTCCGGATAAACGAACAGGACAACGACGAATTGGAGAACCATCATGGCTGCAAAGAAAACGAAGGGAGTACCGCCGGAATGACGGGCCAGTACCGGAAACAATCCTGAGATGACCGCGTTGGTAATCCAATGCGCCCCACTACCAAGACTCTGCCCTTTAGAGCGCACGCGTGTCGGAAAAACCTCGGCGATATACACCCAGATGACAGCTCCTTGAGAGATGGCGAAAAACGTTATGTAAGAAGTGAGCAGCCAAAGCAAGTAAGACTGATGGCTATGCGTCAGGAATACCCAGGCCACCCCGGACAGACAGAAGGCGGTCCCGACGGACCCAATCAACAAGAGTGTCTTGCGACCAACTTTGTCGATCAAGGACATGCCTACCACGGTAGCCGCAAGGTTTACGCCACCGACGATCACGGACTGCATGTTTCCGGAAACCTTACTGAAGCCGGCAGCCAGAAAGATGTCATTGAGGTAGTAGAGAATGGCGTTGATTCCGGAAAGCTGGTTGAACATACCGATAGTGATCGCCAGTATGATCGGCAGTTTGTAGCTCCGCTTAAAGAGGGGCTCCGATGCGACAGATTTTTCGAAGTGGATAGACTCATTGATCTCCAGCAGTTCAGCGTCGGAGTCGGGTGATCCCATAGCCTCCAGGACTGCCCGAGCCTCGCTGAGACGACTTTGTGTCACCAGCCAACGCGAACTTCTTGGGATGCCGTAGAGCATGACAAGGAACATGATTGCGGGGAGGGCAGCGACCCCGAGCTCATATCGCCATTCCGCGGCGCCAAGGTTCATGCTGGCGATGAGGAAGTTCGAAAGGTACGCGAGTAATATCCCCAGTACGATGTTGATTTGGAAAAGCCCCACTAGTCGGCCACGCCACTTAGCGGGAGCCAACTCCGCAATGTAAACGGGGCCCAGGACAGAGGAGCCGCCGATTCCAAGACCACCTATGAATCTGAAAATAATGAGGGCTGGCCAGTTCCAGGCCAAGGCGCATCCGACCGCCGAAACAATGTAAAGCACGGCCATCAGGCGCAGGGCTTCGCGACCACCAAACTTCTGCCCAAGTACACCAGCGAATAGACAACCCGCTACAGTCCCCCAGAGGGCTATCGATACCGTGAGGCCCAGCGTAGTGGGCGTGAGATGGTAGATCCTAGTGAGTTCGTGTGTGGTGCCGGCAATTACAGCGGTGTCAAAGCCGAATAACAGGCCACCTAGAGCTCCGACGATGGTGCTCTTTACCAGATAAAACGTAATCCTCATTCAATTGTCCTTCAGGTTAATCCTAGAGAGTGAGTCCGCGTATGGCCCATCAGGAAGATTGATACGGCCCGTGTTCTGACACGACAACGTTGGATTCGACCATATTGTCGAGAACCACAATTCGGTAGGTCGCTCCGCCCGGCTCCACGCGGACTACTACATGGCCGTTGCCGCTCGTAATCTCCGAGAGTCGCCGCGTGGCGATGCGATTTTCTTCCTTGAGCGCGGTAACGAAGATGTCACGAGGTTCTGGATACAGGCGCTTACTGAGCATGTTATCGAGGGTTGGGATTGTTGGATGGGCCGAATCCCAGCCCATCACAACGAATGCTTGGGGCCGCAATTGCTGAACGAAAACTGGACCAACGGCGTTCACGTAGCCGTGATGATTGGCGACAGCGACGTTGACCGGGCCTGCAGCTTTCGCGACGGCACTCTCGATATCTCTCCACGGCGATTTACCATAATCCGTGTCGCTTTCTAAGTCGCCTCCCGTGTAGTAATGAAAAGGGCCGTACTGAAGCCGAAGTGAGAGACTGCACATGTTTTCCGATGGATACTCACTGGGTCGCAGGGTTGCAATGGGTGGAAACTGGGTTGCGCTATGGTCACCGTCGCCAGTCCAAACGTGTCCGTTCACTGCAAGATTCTGAACTTTGAAAGTTGGGTACCGACCTGCGTCGCGCACCAACCCAAGTTGGGTTGGGCTGCCAGCTTCGAATCTCTCGACCTTCACCCCCGTTCGCGAGGCATACTTTACGAATGCGGCATAGTTTTTTGAGTCTTCTCTTTCGATGGGAGCCGGGTAGTCGTACGAAGGAAAGCCTCGATCAACAATCCGCATCACCGGTACTATGGCCGCCACATCAGAGATGCCGGTCACATGGAATAGTCCACTTGGATGTAGCGGTGTGGCGGAACTCACAGCTCCGACGTGGTCGTCATGGAAGTGTGTTGAAAGAAAAACATCGATCTCCTTCCTCTCCGCCATTGTCAACTGCCGCTTGATATACCGTCCGAGGTATTCTCCTGGCCGCCGCAGGCCGTCGGGTTTAGGAGCGATGGTGTACTTCAACGGCGTGTAGATGGCTCCGGCATCGACGAGCATGACCGTACCATCTGGGCAGACAAACAAGGTGCTGTTTCCCCTGCCTGTAGATATGTGGTGGATGTCCAGTTGGCCCGGAACCCAAGGAGCGAAACCGGCGACTCCATGGGCTGAGGGCGCTCTCGACGCTCCGGCCCGGAGCGTCGCGGCAGATGCCGCGGCGGCTCCGACGCCGGTAAGGAACGATCGACGTGTCTGCATGAATCTCTCCCGATCATTCAGCTTTGCTAGAAACGGAGCCGCGCACCAACTTGCAGTTGGCGTGCCTCGTATGCTGCGGTTACTCTTCCGAAGTCAGCTGCTCCTGCAGTGCTTACAACGGCGCCAGTGCAGCCAGTAATGAGGTTGCAAGCGGCGTTCTTGGAGTTGAAAAGATTAATTGCTTCTGCGAGGGCTTCGACTGAATAGCGCTCGTGGTATTTAAACATGCGGCCAACTCGCATATCGACGATCCGGAACAATGGTCCTCTGAACGAGTTGCGTGCTGTAAAGAGTGGCCGATCATTCAATTGACCATCTTTATTTAGATCAACGCCAGCAGTGGCGTTGATCGGAAAACTACTGTACACCGTTGCGTCCGGGGCAAATGACCATCCGTTGAAGACAGCACGAACTAGCGTCGATCCCGTCACCGTTGGCTGGAACACCCCTTGGAACACGAATCGGTTCCTTTGGTCGTCGGACGCGTTGCCGTAATCAAAGTTCAAGTTCCCCGGGCTTGTGGGAAGCCCAGTCGCACCGGAGATGGTGTCAACCGAGGAATCGTTGTTGTTCAATGTGTGGGAAAAGGTATAGCTGGTGGAAAATTCCACCCCTTGGGACAGCCTCTTTGTCAACGCGATGTACGCACCGTTGTAGTTGGACAGCCCGACGGAGGAGACAAGGAAGTTCTGATTGATCGCCGTGTTGGGCCGTGGGCCGCCAAACACGGGCCTCCCATCAGCCAGCGTTCCTGTTGGTGCTCCAAGGTTAGCGTCGAGGAAAGTGGGTGATCTGTGTCCAAGATAGACCTGATATCCGAACTCCAGACCGAAGTCATGACCGAGGTCTTGGTTGATGAGAAGGTTAGCCTGGTGGGCGTAGAGGGTTTTGAAATTGGGATCGAAGCCGGCCACGCTGGATACCTGCGCGCCCGCTGCAGGCTCAGCGGTAAATCCTGTTGGGAAAGCAGGAGCTCCCGTTGCCGTCCCGGCAAGGGTATAGGTGCGAACCCTTGTTCCATTGTTGCGTGTAGCCGTCCCAACGTATTGCATATCCGTGAGGTCGTAAAGAATCGAATACCCTGCACGGATGGCTGTGCGCGGAGTCGGTTGATACGCAATGCCGAGATGAGGGGAAAAGTCTCCGTAATCAGCGGGTATCGATCTTGAGGTGGCCAACAGAGCATTGCTGTCCAAGGGCGCGTACTTGATGAACGCGTACCTCCCGCCGTAGGAAACCATCAGATTCCGGGAAACCTTCCACTGGTCTTGAGCGAAGAAGGCCATGTATGTGTTGCGGAAGTCAGCTGTATTGTTGCCGAACTGTTGAGTGAGTTGCGTGTAGCCGGTTGGCGTGACACCGTTCTTCGCGTCTAGGTATTGCTGGATTGAGTTTGGCAATCCCGTGACGGCGTTCGTTCCGGACGCGCCGAAAGTGAACGTCTGGGCGAGGCGGTCGACCAAATTGTTGTGGATGGACTCTATATCAGTACCGAACTTGAAGCTATGGCTGCGCCTATCCAAGGAAACGTTATCCACGAACTCGTCGTACTGTTCGTAGAATGCTTGGAAAGCCGTCGAGTTTGAATTGATG